>CAZBTD010000011.1:0-47670 GCA_964494815.1 uncultured Ferruginibacter sp.
TCAAAAAATCCCAATGTGGAAACCCACTGCATAACATGGGCAAAGAAATATCCACCCCATTATTTTAAATCAACAACAAGCAAACTAACTTCGGCTGATAACAAAATAACAATGCAATGACCAGCGATATAAAACTCTTTCAGCAGCAAAAAGTAAGAACACATTGGGATGAAGAAAACGAACAATGGTATTTTTCTGTAATTGATGTAGTTGAAATTTTAACCGGCAGCAGCATTCCCAAAAGATATTGGAGCGACTTAAAAAAGAAGCTGGTAAAAGAAGGAAGCCAGTTGTACGAAAAAATCGTACAACTGAAATTTCAGGCATCAGACGGGAAAATGTATGCTACCGATTGCTTGTCAACACAAGATTTGCTCCGTCTTATCCAATCCATCCCTTCCCCCAAAGCAGAACCCTTTAAACAATGGCTGGCAAAAACAGGCTATGAAAGAATTGAAGAGTCGCAAAACCCGGAGCTGAGCATTGACAGGGCAATGGAAAATTATTTAAAACTCGGCTACAGCAAAGAATGGATAAACCAGGGCCTCAAAAGCATTGAAGTAAGAAAAGAACTGACAGACGAATGGGAGGAACGAGGCGTAAAAAAAGGGCAGGAATTTGCAACGCTTACTGATATTATCACCAAAGCATGGAGCGGCAAAACAGTAAAAGAATACAAGCAGCACAAAAACCTGACAAAAGAAAACCTCCGGGACAATATGACCAATCTTGAACTGGTGCTGAACATGCTGGCAGAAGCAACCACCACAGAAATAAGTAAAGAGAAGAAGCCGAAAAACCTTAATGAAAACAAAGTGATAGCAAAACAAGGCGGTGATATTGCAGGCAATACCCGTAAAGAAATTGAAACAAAAACAGGAAAGAAAATTATAAGCAGCCAGAATGCAAAAGGCATAAAAGGTAAAAACATAAAACAGCAATTGAAATAACAGCAACCTTCCCTCTGTCAAATTCGTTTCTGTTTTAAGAAATCCATATTGCTGTAAATAAAATTCCCCTCCCGGAACTTTTTTAGCTATGGTTTCGTAATTTCCATTTCTGCTCAACCAAAATCGTAATTGATGAAATTATTTTTATCCGCTGTTCTATTCGCTTCTGTTTTGTTTACAAGCTATGTAAAAGCCCAGCCCACTATCAATTTTACCTCTGTTATTACCGGGCTTACCCAGCCAATGCAAATGGTAACTTCCGGCGATACATCGGGCAGGATGTTTATTGTGCAAAAAACGGGTGCCATACGGGTGTTTAACAGGAACTTTGTATTAATCGATACTTTAATTACAGTTACCGGCATCACATCTTCAGGCGAAAGAGGTCTGTTAAGTATGGCTTTTCATCCCGATTATAAAAACAACGGATTTTTTTATGTGTACTATACCAATGGTACCGGCGACCTGGAACTGGCAAGGTATAAAGTGAATGGTGAACCCTCTGTCAATAACGAAGCGGATGCCGGTTCCAAAGTGATATTGAAAACGATACCACATCCAACCTTTTCCAACCATAATGGCGGGCAATTGCACTTTGGAAAAGATGGGTATTTATATCTTTCAACAGGAGATGGCGGTAGTGGCGGCGATCCTAATAACAATGCACAAAATACTACTGTGCTGTTAGGTAAAATGCTTCGGTTTGAGGTGAATACAACATCTGTTGCCCCATACTATTCTATTCCGGCAGATAATCCTTATGGCAATGAAGTATTTGCTTATGGCCTGCGAAACCCTTTTCGCTGGAGCTTTGACAGGCTGAATGGTGATATGTGGATAGGAGATGTGGGCCAGGACTCGAAAGAAGAAATGAACCACCGCCGGTACAATGCCACCAATAATGTAAACTATGGATGGCGTTGCTATGAAGGCAATGATATATATAATACAGCAGGCTGTGGCGCAATAACGAACTATGTTTTCCCGGTAATGCAATATAATACCCCTGTGCCTTCGGGCTCCATTACCGGCGGCAATGTTTATCGTGGTGAAGTGTATCTCGATTTACAGGGGTATTATGTAGGTGTGGACTATTACACCGGCCGGCTTTTTAAAATAAAATATGATTCCCTTGCAAATACTTACGACACTTCTTCCCTTCAATTGATAACACCTGTTGGTATATCCAGTTTTGGAGAAACGGATAATGGCGAATTATATGCAACCTGCCTTAACAACGGTACTTTGTACAGGGTGGGTGCCAACGGTGCCCGTCAATATATTTTTACCGGTAATGGCAACTGGAATGTAGCTTCCAACTGGGTTCATAATACTATTCCACCAGCCACGCTGCCAGCCAACTGCACAATACGAATAAGACCTGTAGCTGATGGCGAGTGTGTGCTGAATGTGCAGCAAACAATACCAGCAGGCACCCAGATAATAGTTGAAAATGATAAACAGTTCCGCATTAATGGAAACCTGACGATACAATAACCGCTATTTTATTTCAGGCTGCATATTCCGCAATATTTTCTTTTGCGATGGGCAAAAAGAGAAACCAGCATAAGCTGAATAAAAGATAATTACTGTCTGCATTATTTGTTTGCTGCGATAAAGAAAGCGATGTTCCGTTGATGCCAGTAGTCAATCCACAGCTTACCAATTGTTTGAGAGAAGCAGCATCATAAATGGTAAGTTCTGCAAGCGGATTGTTATTTATTTTATAGATATACTTTTTTGATTCAATAATCACAGAGCCTTCTTTGCCCCATTTGTCGTTGCTCATCATCCCTACTTCCAGCCCATATTCATTTTTAAAAATGTATTTGCCGGACAGGGCTCCGGCGCTTTCAATAAAAAACAGGCGGTGCCTATCTCCGATAGTAACCCTGGCGCTTCTTTGAGAAGGATTGTACTTTACAATTGCCCTGGTGCTGCCATCAGCAGTAAGATGATATTCCTGCAGCAGCGATTTTTTATTGTTAGCCATTATCCATTTCATAGAAAAATCAATTAAAGGTTTAAAGTAAAAACTTAACCCGGTAACCACAATAGAATAAAACTTTGGTAACAATTATTTAATACGGTTTTCCCTCTGCCGGCCGGTGCAGTTTATAACAAAAAAGAGACGACTAAAAAAATTGTCAAAAAAAATACTAATTTTATTAGTGTTGATAAAAGAAACCACTTATCTTTGACCTAACAAGTACTTTTATAACGCAAAACCAGATACATCACTTTAAAAAACAAAAACACATGAGCAACGCAGAAAAACTAAAGGCGCTGAAACTTACAATGGACAAAATTGACAAAGATTTCGGCAAAGGATCGGTAATGATAATGGGCGAAAAAGGACATGTAGAGCAGGAAGTAATTTCAACAGGTTCGTTAGGGCTGGATGTGGCATTGGGTATTGGTGGCCTGCCTAAAGGAAGAGTGATAGAAATATACGGGCCAGAGAGTAGCGGTAAAACAACTATTGCAACACATGTAATTGCCGAAGCACAAAAGAAAGGCGGTATGTGCGCTATTATAGATGCCGAGCATGCTTTTGACAGCAGCTATGCAAAAAAACTGGGTGTTGATATTGATAACTTATTAATCTCACAGCCAGACTATGGTGAGCAGGGATTAGAAATAGCTGACCGACTCATTCTTTCCGGTGCATTGGATGTGGTGGTAATTGACTCGGTAGCAGCGCTTGTTCCTAAAGGCGAATTGGAAGGCGAAATGGGCGACAGCAAAATGGGCTTGCAGGCAAGGTTGATGAGCCAGGCATTGAGAAAATTGACTGCCACCATTTCAAAAACAAATTGCTGTTGCATTTTCATTAACCAGCTAAGAGAAAAAATCGGGGTAATGTTTGGCAATCCGGAAACAACAACCGGCGGTAATGCATTAAAATTCTATGCTTCAGTTCGTTTGGATATACGCCGCATGGCGCAAATAAAAGATGGTGATGAAGCCATTGGCAACAGGGTAAAAGTAAAAGTAGTGAAGAACAAAGTGGCGCCGCCATTCCGCAACGCAGAGTTTGATATCATTTTTGGCGAAGGCATTTCTAAAATGGGTGAAATTATTGATATGGGAGTTGAGCTGGGCATCCTGCAAAAAAGTGGAAGCTGGTTTAGCTATGATGCTAATAAGCTTGGCCAGGGCAGGGATGCAGTAAAAGAATTGCTACGTGACAACCCTGAAATGTCAGCAGAGATTGAAGCAAAAATAAGGGCCAAGATTGCAGAAATGCAGGCAGGATAGTTTTACATCAGGGATGGGTTAGTACTATATGGCCGCTCTCTTTTGAGCGGCCTTTTCTTATCTTCATAACTGGTAAAATAATTAGAATGGAACTGGCAACTGTAAAAACTTTCGATAATTATTTTTCGGCTAATATTACCTTAACCCGTTTGCAGCATGATGGTATTGAATGCTATTTAAAAGATGAACATACGGTAACTATTGACCCAATATTAACCAATGCAGTCGGGGGGATTAAATTAGTGGTCAGGAAAGAAGATGAACAAAGAGCAGTTGAATTACTTGCGGCATATCACCAGGAATATATGCTAAGTGCCACCTGCCCAAAATGCGGGGGCAACAATTTTAGCCAGGTAACAAAAAAGGATGCCGGTAATTACTTAACAGCAATACTTACCTGGTTGTTTTCCAGCTATGCGGTGGTGTCAAAATATATTTATCAATGCGGCAATTGTGGTTATGAATGTGAAACGCTGCCCGATAGTACCAACGCTGAATCAGCTTGAGACAGCAATAGTCTTTGCATTTACAAATTCTAATATTCCGTGCCTGCCCAGCTCTCTTCCATAACCCGATCTTTTAATGCCACCAAAAGGAATTTTCGGATCGCTTTTTACCAATGCGTTAATAAATACCGATCCGCTTTCAATTCTTCTTGCAAAGGAAATTCCTTTATCCAAATCTTTTGTCCAGATGCTGGCGCCCAATCCATATTGAGAATTATTTGCCAATGCAATGGCGTGGCCTTCATCTTTAGCAGGAATAACGGCAGCCAATGGCCCAAAAGTTTCCTGTTCAAATGCTGTCATTCCTTTTTTTATATTTATTAAAAGAGATGGTGAAAAGTTGCAACCGCTTACTTCGCCGCCAAACCATAGTTGTGCACCTGCCTGTATTGATTGCTGCATTTGTTTTTGAAGACTTTCTGCTAAATCAAGCCTAGCCATTGGCCCCATGTTTAAAGACGGATCAAATGGATTTCCCTGTTTGTATTTTTTAATGAGTTCACTTATTTCCTGCATAAAATCATCCATTGCGCTTTCAATCACAATAAATCTTTTGGCACCAATACATGACTGCCCTGCATTTTGCATCCTTGATTGCAAGGCAGTTTCTGCTGCTCTTTTCATGTTGGCATCGGGTAATACTATCAGTGCATCAGAGCCACCAAGTTCCATCACTTGCTTCTTAATATTCTTTGCTGCTAAGGACGCCACCACACTACCAGCCCGATCGCTTCCGGTGAGTGTTACTGCCTGTACAATGTTTTGCGTAATAATTTTTTCTACAGCAGCAGTATCTATTATTAATGATTGCAAAACACCAGAGGGTGCTCCGGCTTCAATCAAAATCTCTTCAATCTTTTTAGCACAGCCACATACGTTTGGAGCATGTTTCAATAAGGTAACATTACCGGCCATTAACGTAGGCGCCGCATAACGAAATACTTGCCAGAAAGGGAAATTCCAGGGCATGATGCCCAGTACGGCACCAATTGGTTCATAAGAAACAAAGCTTTTGTAATAGCCTGCTTCATGTGGCTCATCTTTTAAAAAACCTTCAGTATGTTCTGCATAATATTCGCACACATAAGCACATTTTTCTATCTCTGCTTTTGCTTCGACTGTTATTTTGCCCATTTCGTTGGTAATTAATGCAGCCAATTGTTCCTTATCCCTTTTTAAAATAACAGCAACAGTTTTAAATATATCTGCCCGTTGAGCAAAGCCGTAGTGCCTCCATATCGAAAATGCTTTTTCTGCATTACGGATACTTTCATTAATGGCATAATCATTCATCACCGGATATTTTGCTATTACCTCTTGTGTGTATGGAAATATAGATTGAAATATCATAGTTGTTATTTTAAATAACGGCATACAAAACTATCAGCTTTTGCTAAATTGTATAAAAATCAATGGACGAATGGAAAGGAGTAAAAACTTTGACAGTTTCTATGAATTAAAATTGAAGCCCTCTCTTGATGAACTGCAAATACAAAACAAAAAAGCTGACAGGTGGGGTATTGGTATAATCATATTTGCATTTGCACTTATACCGGTTATTATATATGGATTGAAGGGAACTTCTGGAAATTTTGGTAAGTGTATGATTGCTGTAATGGTGGTGCTTGTGGGTATCAGCGCACATAATTATGCTAAAATCAGCAATGCTTTTGAAACAAACTTTAAAGAGCAGGTAATAAAGCAAATAATCGATTTTATACAACCGGGCCTTATATATAAGCCTGATGTTTTCATGAGCTCCTCTTATTTTAGAAACAGTGGATTATTTAGTAACAGGTATAATGTGTATGACGGTGATGATTTGATAGAAGGAACGTATAAAAATGTTTTCTTTAAATGTTCTGAAATGAATGTTTACGAACGGCGCAGCAGGGGAACAATTGTAGCAATTTTTCAGGGATTATTTTTTGCTGCCCCGGTAAATAAAAATTTTACAGGCGGCACTTTTGTTTATAGTAAAAACCACAATGAAAACTTTTCTTCTTATAATATTCCTGGTTTAGTGAGGCTCGACTGCCGGAATGGGGAATTTGAAAATTATTATTCTGTTTTTACAACCAATGTAAAAGAAGCCTCAAGTATTGTGAACGATGAAATGATGACGAACATTATTGGCTTTGTAAGGCAAATAAGGCGAAACATAAGGGTATCGGTTGTAGCAGGTATGTTCTATGTTGCTATTCCTTTTTCTCAAGATTTATTTGAACCGCCTGGTCCTTACGACAGTGACAAAGAAGAAATAAAAGAATATTTTTTTACAGTGCTGCTCATACTCAGCATCATCAATCAGCTGAAAGTGGAAAAGTTGCTTGCCTGATTTTTACCGGGAGGTTGTGAGCAGGGAATAAATTGCAGAATCTAAAAAATGTCCATTGTAATAATAGTTTTCCCTAAAATATGCCTCTCTTATAAAACCATTTCTTTCAAGCAATTTTATTGAAGCATTGTTAGCAGGGTTTACATTAGCTTCTACCGAATGTAATTTCATTGTTTCAAAACCATATTGCAATACCGCTTTCATTGCTTCATCCATTATCCCTTTTCCCTGTTGTAAAGGGTGTAGTGTATAGCCAATCTCTGCCCTGTAATGTGTTTTCTCCATACGCCAATAGCAAATAGTGCCAATAATTTTTTCATCATCTTTCAAAGCGATTCCCCATAAAATGCCATCGTTTTCTTCTTTGTTTTTTTTTACCAGGTTTATCCAATCAACAACTTCATCAATTGATTTTGCCGGCACCTTGTCAAGATATGAAAGCACTTTTGGGTCGGAGCGGAGAAATAAAATTTCGTTTGCATCATTCAATGTAACCTCTCTTAAAACAAGACGTTCGGTAACAATTGTTGGAAATGGAAAAAAATTTACCTGGAGCATTTGTAAAAATTGGAAATGTAAAATAGTCAAAATAAAAAACCGGCAACCATAAAAACTGCCGGCATTTAATACTCTTTCTTGTTCCCTTTTTTTGAGATGGGTTTTAAAAGTCTGCACTCTTCGGATACCTCGGAAAAGGTATTACATCCCTGATATTGCCCATGCCTGTTACAAATTGCACCATTCTTTCAAAGCCTAAACCAAAGCCTGCATGGGGGCAAGCGCCAAACCTTCTTGTATCTAAATACCAATACAATTCATCCATTGGTATATGCATGTCTTTCATTTTCTGTTCCAGCTTGTCTAATCTTTCCTCCCTTTGAGAGCCGCCAACAATTTCTCCAATGCCCGGCGCTAAAATATCCATAGCAGCAACAGTTTGCCTTCCGGGTTCACAGTTGTCATCATAGCGCATGTAAAACGATTTGATAGCCGCAGGATAGTTAGTAAGTATAACAGGTTTTTTAAAATGCTTTTCCACCAAATACCTTTCATGTTCGCTTTGCAAATCCATCCCCCAGCCTGTTATTTCATACTGGAATTTTTTCTTTTTGTTGTGGTTGCTCTCTTTTAAAATCGTAATGGCTTCAGTATAAGTAAGCCTTTCAAATTTACTAGCCAGTACAAATTCTAATTTCTCAATCAATCCCAATTCGCTGCGTTTATCCTGCGGCAAACTTTTTTCTTCTTCTGCCAAACGTTGTGCAAGGAATTCCAAATCCTCCCTGTTATTATCCATTGCATACTTTATAATGTACTGAATAAACTCTTCAGCAAGATTAGCGTTGTCTTCTAAATCATAAAAAGCCATTTCTGGTTCTATCATCCAAAATTCTGCAAGGTGCCTTGTGGTGTTTGAATTTTCTGCACGGAAAGTGGGCCCAAATGTATAAATATCACTAAAGGCCATTGCTGCTAGCTCTCCTTCTAACTGTCCACTCACTGTGAGGTTGGTGCTGCGGCCAAAAAAATCTTCTTTAAAATTGATTGTACCATCATCGTTTTTAGGAGCACTGCCATCAATAGGCAATGTTGTTACCCTAAACATTTCGCCAGCTCCTTCTGCATCGCTTGCTGTGATAACAGGCGTATGCATATACACAAAGCCTTTATCGTTAAAAAACTTGTGTACAGCAAAAGCCAATGAATGCCTTATCCTGAATACAGAGCCAAATGTATTGGTACGAAAACGCAGGTGAGCAATTTCTCTTAAAAATTCAAGACTGTGTTTCTTTGGTTGCAATGGAAATTTTTCTGCATCGCTGTCGCCCAAAATTTCTATTGAGGAGGCTTTTAGTTCCACTTTCTGCCCTTTGCCTAATGATGGTATTATTTCACCAGTAGCTTTTATACAGGCGCCGGTTGTTATTCTTTTTAAAATGGCTTCATCAAATTTTCCCAACTCTGCCAATACCTGCAAATTATTATTGGTGCTGCCATCATTCAATGCTATAAACTGGTTGTTGCGGAAAGTGCGTACCCATCCCATCACTGTTGCTTCGTAGTTGGCACTGTCGCTTGCCAACAGGTTTTTTATCTTGGTTCTTTTGTTGAACATAAAAAATTTTTGTGGCTGCAAATATAACGGGGATTGTCTGAACGGGGATTTGGTGGGGTTAATATGATTTTGATGATTGTTTTGACTTTAACCCAAAAGATAAACCTTTCTTTCATTTGGTAAATTAATATGCTCAACAGGAACAGTTCTATATTTTGAATTCAGAAAATCCTATTAATCCATACAATCTTCCCAAATCCCCGTTCAGACAATTAATTTTGCATCATGAAAATTGCCTTCTTCTCTACCAAATCATACGATCGGGAATTTTTTAACCGCTATGTATCTGCACATAAGATAATTTATTTTGAAGCACAGCTCAATGCTCAAACAGTAAACCTTGCCGCTGGTTGCAGTGCTGTTTGTGTTTTTGTAAATGATAAGCTTAATAAAGATGTAATTACAGCGCTGTATAAACTTGGGGTGAGATTAATTGCATTAAGGTGCGCCGGCTTTAACAATGTGGACCTGGATGCAGCCAACGCAAATAACATTAAAGTAGTAAGAGTACCTGCTTATTCGCCACATGCAGTAGCTGAACATGCGGTGGCATTAATTCTGACACTTAACCGGAAAACGCATAAAGCATACAACCGGGTAAGAGACGGAAATTTTTCACTGGAAAGATTAACCGGGTTCGATTTATTTGAAAAAAATGTTGGCGTGGTAGGCACAGGAAAAATCGGACAGGCATTTTGCAATATCATGTTGGGCTTTGGCTGCAAAGTATTAGCCTTTGATTTGCTTGAAAACAAAGAACTGGCGGCTAAAGGCGTTGAGTATTTACCATTAATAGATGTATTTACGAAATCTGATATTATTTCCCTGCATTGCCCATTGAATGAACAGACAAAACATATTATCAACGAACAAACCATTGCTATAATGAAAGATGAAGTAATGCTCATCAATACCAGCCGTGGTGCTTTGATTGACACGCCAACGGTAATTGAAGCATTAAAAAAGGGTAAAATTGCGTACCTCGGTTTGGATGTATATGAGCAGGAAGAGAAATTATTCTTTAATGACTTGTCTGAAAATGTAATACAGGATGATATGATAATGCGGCTGTTAAGTTTTCCAAATGTACTTATCACTTCACACCAGGGCTTTTTTACAGAAGAGGCATTGACGCAGATAGCGCAAACAACATTGGGGAATATTGATGACTTTGAGGCTGGGCAGCAGCTCAAAAACACTGTTGTATAAACATAACTGTCAATATAAACTGAGCCGGATGACATGAACAAATTCCGTTGTGCTGAACGAAACCGCCCAATAAAATTTTTCCATTTCTAAAAAAGCCTGTAATATTGTGCTGGAATCATTGCTGATAGAGCCTTTCCAATAATCCAACGTCAGGCGGCCAAAATCCAGTCAACATAAATTTCCAATCACATTTTCAAGTTTTTTAGAGCGATTTTTTTGAAAAACTCATTTTCATTTTTTTATGTACGATATACTACAACTGAACGATATGCTCGTTCCTGAACTGCAGGATATTGCAGAACAACTTGCCATCCCCAATCACAAGAAATTAGAAAAACAAGATCTGGTGTTTAAAATTTTAGACAAACAGGCTGTTGCTGGAAGCGACAATGGCAAAGACGAAAAGCCTAAACGCAAACGCATTGTAAAAGCAACAGGTAAGCCAGTGGAAGAAGCAGAAAAAACTGCCATTAAAAGTGTTCCCAAAAAAGCAGAATCGGCTATTGATAAAAAGAAACCAGTTAAAAAAGCAGACCTGGCAGAAACAGATGACGAAGAAGAAGACTTGAAACCCATAACAAGTGAACAAAGTACTATTCCGGCTGCTATTGCTTCATTGTTACAGGAAGAAGACGAACTTGACATACAATCGCAGCCGGAGCTTGCTGATATGTTGGCAGAAGCGGAACAGCCACAGCAATCTGTTCCATCTTTTCAAAATAACAAACACCAGCGCAAGCACCACGATCCAAATGTTTTCAATATAGAATTTGATGGTATTATACTCGGTGAAGGTGTGCTGGAAATGATGCCCGATGGTTATGGTTTTTTAAGAAGCAGTGATTATAATTACTTATCATCTCCCGATGACATTTATGTTTCTCCTTCGCAGATAAAACTGTTTGGCTTAAAAACAGGCGATACAGTATATGGCTCCGTTCGTCCGCCAAAGGAAGGTGAAAAATATTTTGCATTACTAAAGGTTGACACTATCAACGGGAAAAAACCCGAAGAAGTAAGGGACAGGGTACCATTCGATTACCTTACACCACTTTTCCCGTTTGAAAAACTAAACCTGACCACCAGCCCAAATAATTTCAGCACCAGGATAATGGATTTGTTTACGCCTATTGGTAAAGGCCAGCGTGGATTAATCGTTGCCCAGCCAAAAACAGGTAAAACAATGCTGCTGAAAGAACTGGCCAATGCGATTGCAGAAAATCATCCTGAATGTTATTTGATGATTGTGCTGGTAGATGAAAGGCCAGAAGAGGTGACAGATATGGAACGCAGTGTAAAAGCAGAAGTAATTGCTTCTACATTTGATGAGCCGGCAGAAAAGCATGTGAAAGTTTCTACCATTGCATTGCAAAAAGCAAAACGTCTTGTTGAATGCGGACATGATGTGGTAATTCTTTTGGATAGTATTACAAGGCTGGCAAGGGCTCACAATACGGTTGCTCCTTCAAGCGGCAAAGTATTGAGCGGCGGTGTGGAAGCCAATGCGATGCAAAAACCAAAACAATTTTTTGGTGCTGCCCGTAAAATTGAATTTGGAGGATCGCTAACTATCATTGCAACAGCGCTTGTTGATACCGGAAGTAAAATGGACGAAGTAATCTTTGAAGAATTTAAAGGTACCGGCAACATGGAATTGCAACTTGATCGTAAACTCAGCAACAGGCGTATTTATCCTGCTATAGATATTGTAGCATCATCCACACGCCGTGATGATTTGTTGCTGGAAAAAGATGTAGCACAGCGCATGTGGGTATTACGTAAGCACATGGCTGATATGAATACAGAAGAAGCCATTACATTGCTACTCAAAAATATGAAGGGCACTAAAGACAATATGGAGTTCTTAACGAGTATGAATGGATAAAAATTTAATAATGTTGATTGAATAATTAAATATTGAAAAGCCGCTGGATTATTCAGCGGCTTTTTCTTTTGTATTTTTATCGTTTAAAAAGTGGCAATACAAAAACTTACGATACAAGACTTTTTACAACTGGCACAAAGTTGCCCAGTTTTTGATGTACGCAGCCCGGGCGAATACGATCATGCACATATTCCCGGAGCATATAATTTGCCTTTGTTTACAGATACCGAAAGGGCTGTAGTAGGTACAGCATATAAGCAGCAAAGCCGCCAGGCCGCCATAAAAATTGGGCTTGATTATTTTGGGGTAAAGATGAAAGCAATTGTAGAAGCAGTGGAAGACAATGTTTCTTGTTTCTCGTTGAGCGAAAAAAAACTTCAAAAATTAACAGCCGGCCAACGGGAAGCAAGAAATGTATTGGTTCACTGCTGGCGGGGCGGTATGCGTAGTGCCGGTATAGCCTGGTTGCTGGACTTGTATGGCTTTAAAGTTTTTACACTTGCAGGCGGATACAAAGCTTATCGCAAATGGGTAAGAGATCAATTTGAGGCAACGCACCAGTTAACTGTTTTAGGCGGCTATACCGGGTCAGGAAAAACATTGGTATTGCATCAGATGAAAGAAGCAGGTTTTCCTATTATTGATTTAGAAGCATTGGCAAATCATAAAGGCTCTGCTTTTGGTGCCGTAGGAGAAAATGGGCAGCCAACACAAGAAATGTTTGAGAACCTGCTTGCAAAATCCATAGACGATATTCGTTGTTTTATAAGCAGCACTCCCAATAACGAGCAGTCATTCACAAATAACAATGTATTCATTGAAGATGAAAGCCAGCGTATTGGAGATCTTAAAATACCAGACCCGTTTTGGAAACAAATGCGTGGCAGCAATATTTTATTTCTCGATATCCCATTTGAAGAAAGATTGAATTATCTTACCGCAGAGTATGGTAAAAAAGAAAAAGAAAAGTTGGTGAATGCCATCATCCGCATACAGAAAAGGCTCGGCGGACTGGAAGCAAAAAATGCGATAAATTTTTTACTGGAGGATAATCATAAAGAATGTTTCCGCATCTTGCTGAAGTATTACGACAAGTGGTACACAAAAGGATTATATAACAGGGAGGGTGCTGCCGGGTTAATTAAAACAATACCAGGCAATACAGTAGATGCAAAAAACAATGCAGGTTTGTTGTTGAATGAAAACGGCATGATTGTTACAGATACTGATGAATAAATAAACAACCAGGATGAAAAAATATTTCAAATATTGTTTACTGCTGCTTTGCTGCTTTTCAGCAACAAAACTTTTTGCACAGCAGGAAGATATTACAGGCGTATGGAATGGAGAGTTACAAATGATAGATACAGCAGGAGAGATGGTACACCTGCCTTACGAAATTGCAGTAAGCGAAGAAAAAGGAAAACTGGTTGGTTATTCAAGAATTGTTTTTAATGCCAATGGAAAAGAAGAAGCAGGTATAAGAGATATTACATTAAAATGGAAAGGCCCGGATCTTATTATTGAGGATGAAGATTTTTTAGAACATCATTTTTCTATACACACACCAAAGAGGGTAAAGAAAACAATGACCATGCAGCTGACTGTTACCGAAAAAGAGATGATACTGGAAGGTAGCTGGGAAACAAATAAAGTAAGATATTATGTGCCGGCCAAAGGCACTGCAGTACTGAAAAGAAGAAAGGACTTTAAAAAATCGGAATTATTTAAAAGACTGGATACGCTGAATATTGCAGCCAAACTATCGTTCAAAGACAGGCCATCAATTGATGAGCCCGTAACTGTTGCGGCTGTATCAAAGCCAATAGAGAAAAAACCAGAACCAGTTGCTGTTGCACCAATACCAGAACCAGAAATCGACTTAATGGTGCCTGCTATTGCCAAAGCAACAGCAACAACGCTGCCTATTAGTAAAAGACGAATACAGTCAACGGCCAGGATAACCGGATTTTCAAAACAGAAAAAAGTCCAAATGGATTTGTTGGCAAAATCAACTTTGAAGCCAGCGCCACCAAAATCTCAGCCTGTTGATGTAGCCGTGAATGACAAGCCTGAAAAAAAGCCTGCCATTTCGGAGCCAAGACAAAAACCAGAGCCGAAGCCCAAACCCCAACCAGAAACATCGGTGGCTAAACCTGTTGAGAAAAAACCAGAAACTAAGGCAGAGCCCGTTGTTGTAAAACCAGCGCCAAAGCCCGTGTTGCAACCAACACTGGTAACCGTACCTTCTGCTACACAGGGCGCCGCAGAAATAGACAAACGTGTAAGTAAAACAGATCAGGCGTATTATTTTGAATCGGATAGCCTGGTGCTTACGCTATATGATAATGGGGAAGTGGATGGAGACACTGTAACGGTATTGATGAATGGCGGGGTGCTGTTTTCAAAAGTAGGTCTTAGCACAAAACCAAATACAAAAACTGTTTACATTACTTCGAACCTGGATAGCGTAAAACTTGTGATGTATGCAGAAAGTCTTGGTGAGATTCCACCAAATACGGGCTTGCTGATTATTAATGATGGTGATAAAAGATACGACGTACGCTTTAGCGCTGACTTAAATACCAATGCAGCCATAGTGTTAAGAAGAAGAAAGAATAACTAAAATGAGTGAACAAATAATCCCTGAAAAAATTCAGCTTACAAAATACTCTCACGGAGCTGGCTGCGGCTGCAAAATTTCACCCAAAGTGCTGGATGAAATTTTAGCAAGCAACTTTGCCATGCCTGATAATAATAACCTCATTGTTGGCAATCACAGCAAAGATGATGCAGCAGTGTATGATATTGGCAACGGCACCGCACTTATTTCCACCACCGATTTTTTTATGCCTATAGTGGATGATCCTTTTGAGTTTGGAAGGATAGCATCTGCCAATGCTATTAGCGATGTGTATGCAATGGGTGGAAAACCAGCATTGGCTATTGCAATATTGGGCTGGCCAATAAATGTGTTGCCACCGTCCGTTGCACAAAAAGTAATTGAAGGCAGCAGAAGCATTTGCAAAGAGGCAGGCATTCCTTTGGCAGGTGGACATAGTATCGATTCGCCGGAGCCAATATTCGGCTTGGCAGTAAATGGTTTTGTGGCAATTGAAAACATTAAACAAAATAATAAGGCGCAGGAAGGAGACATATTATTTTTAACCAAACCACTTGGTGTTGGTATTTTAACCACCGCAGAAAAAAAGGGAATTTTAAAAGAAGAACATAAAAGCATTGCTGCAAAGCAAATGATGCAGTTGAATAAAGTGGGTGAGCAATTAGGAAAAATAAAAGGAGTAAACGCAATGACGGATGTTACCGGCTTTGCATTGCTTGGGCATTTGGTGGAAATGGCAGAAGGCAGCGGATTGAGTGCTGAAGTAGATTTTAAAAGCATCCCAACCATTATAGATGATTTAAAATTTTATATTGATACTAAATCCATTCCCGGCGGCACACACCGCAACTGGGATAGCTATGGAAATAAAATTGGTAACATCACCGATTATCAAAAAGCAATTCTTGCTGACCCACAAACAAGTGGTGGTTTATTGATAGCCGTAGCATCATCAGCTGTGGACGAAGTAAAAAATATTTTGCAGGAAGCAGGGCTGGCACAATTTGCAAAACCTATTGGTAAAATAACTGCAAAACAACAGCAGGTGGTATCTGTTGGATAAACGATGTAACAATTGTTACAGTTTTATCCATAATAAATTTTACATTTGTTTTGTTGAAAAAAGGAATTGCCATATTATTCTTATCAGTTTACCTGCTCTCTTCTACGCAGTTGAAAGAACTTTTGAAGCTTCCTGTGCTGGTTGAGCATTTTATTGAACACAAACAAAAAGATACTTCTATTTGTTTTCTTGAGTTTTTGTGTATGCATTATGCACATGGCGATGTAAATGATGCTGATTACGCCAAGGACATGAAACTTCCTTTTAAGTCGGCAGAAAATTCAATTGCCTCCGTTTCTTTTTATTTGCCCGCCTCTAATTTTAAACAAGATTTTATTATTCACTTTAAAGAAGGAAAACAACAGTTTCCGCTTTATAATTCCAATTATTCCTCCGCCGTTCTTTCTTCTATTTGGCAACCCCCCCGGGCCTGTTAATCAAATAGCAACAAAAAAATTACAGCAATCAATTGCTGCAATTATGTTATTCAAACTTCTCAGGCAGTTTGAACAATTATTGATTAACAAAACACAACTATGCTAAACAGGATAATTGAGTTTTCTGTGAGGAACAAACTCATCATCGGGCTGTTCATCATCGGGCTTGTTGGATATGGTTCGTACCAGGTAACCCAACTGCCTATTGATGCAGTACCCGACATCACCAACAACCAGGTACAGGTAATTACCATTGCACCATCATTTGGCGCCACCGATATTGAGCGCCTTGTAACTTTTCCAATTGAACAGGCCAACAGTAATATTGCCGGCACAAAAGAAATCCGAAGCTTTTCAAGATTTGGTTTATCGTTGGTCACCATTGTATTCGACGATGCAACAGATGTGTACTGGGCAAGGCAGCAGGTGGCAGAAAGATTGCAACAGGTACAATCTCAAATACCACAGGGCATTGGTACACCAGCTTTAGGGCCAGTATCAACTGGCCTTGGAGAAATTTATCAATACATGGTAAAACCAAAGCCGGGCTATGAAAAAAAATACGATGCCATCCAGTTAAGAACGATACAAGACTGGATTGTGCGACGCCAGTTATTGGGGGTGCAGGGTGTGGCAGAAGTAAGCAGCTTTGGAGGAAAATTAAAACAGTATGAAATTGCTGTAAACCCAAACAAATTAAATGCATACAGCATCACCATCAATGATGTGTTTACTGCCATTGAGGCCAATAATCAAAACACAGGTGGTGCTTATATCGAAAAAGGTCCTGCAGTTTTATATATCCGCAGCGAAGGATTAATTGGGAGTGTACAGGATATTGAAAATATTTCCATTGCAAATAAAAATAACAGCACACCACTTTTTATAAGGGATGTAGCCGAAGTAAAAACCGGCTATGCCACAAGGTATGGTGCCATGTGCTATAATGATGAAGGCGAAGTTGCTGGCGCCGTAGTAATGATGTTGAAAGGAGCCAACAGTAGTGCAGTAATAAAAAATGTAAAAGAACGCATTGCTCAAATTCAAAAAACATTACCGGAAGGTGTGGAGATAGAACCATTTCTTGACCGCACTAAAATGGTGAACAATGCTATTAGTACAGTTGAACAAAATTTAGCCGAAGGGGCATTGATTGTAGTATTTGTACTGGTGATGTTTCTCGGAAACTTAAGGGCAGGCCTGGTGGTGGCATCCGTTATTCCATTATCAATGTTGTTTGCTGTTAGTATGATGAATGCTTTTGGTGTAAGCGGCAACCTGATGAGTCTTGGTGCTCTCGACTTTGGATTGATAGTGGATGGAGCAGTAATAATTGTGGAAGCAGTAATGCACCAGCTGGCACATAATACAAAGTATAAGAGTTTTCAAAAACTCAATACAGGGCAGATGGATGAAACGGTAACAAGGTCTGCAAGTAAAATGATGAACAGCGCTGTATTTGGGCAAATCATCATCCTGATTGTGTATCTCCCCATTTTTACATTGCAGGGCATTGAAGGGAAAATGTTTAAGCCAATGGCACAAACAGTTGCCTTTGCATTGTTGGGCGCTTTTATCTTATCGCTTACTTATATCCCAATGATGAGCGCTTTCTTTCTTAGTAAAAAAGTAAAGCATAAAAAAAATATCTCAGATGCAGTGATGCACCGTGTTGAAAAAAGTTATCAAAGCACACTTTCAAAAATCATCCGTTTTCCCAAAACAATTTTAACAGCAGTGTTTGCTTTGTTTGTTGTTTCTGCTTTTGTAATGTCAACATTGGGCGGCGAATTTATTCCGGCCCTGGAAGAAGGCGACTTTGCAGTGGATACAAGAGTGCTCACCGGCAGCAATCTTAATACAACAATTGAAAGCACACAAAAAGCCGCACACATTTTAAAAACACAGTTTCCTGAAGTAATAAAAGTGGTAACAAAAATTGGCAGCGGCGAAGTGCCCACCGACCCTATGCCAATGGAGGCGAGTGATATGATGGTAATACTAAAAGACAAAAAGCAATGGACATCTGCAAAATCATTTAACGAACTGTCTGAAAAAATGAGCAACGCTTTGCAGGCAGTGCCCGGTATCACGGCAGGTTTTCAATACCCGGTGCAAATGCGTTTTAATGAACTGATGACAGGTGCAAGACAGGATGTGGTGTGTAAAATTTTTGGAGAAAACCTTGATACACTTGCGTCAAATGCAGCACTGCTGGCAAAAATTATCAGTACGGTGAATGGTGCAGAAAATGTTTTTGCAGAACCTGTAACCGGGATGCCGCAGGTGGTGGTGCAATACAACCGTCCGCTGATAGCACAATACCATTTATCTGTTGCTGATATAAATAAAGTATTAAACACTGCTTTTGCAGGGCAAACAACAGGAATGGTTTTCGAAGGAGAAAAAAGATTTGATATGGTGGTGAGGCTGGCTGCAAACGAAAGAAAAAACCTGGAAGACATACAAAACCTGCTGGTGGCAACACCACTTGGCACACAAATACCATTATCTCACCTGGCAGATGTGCAAATACAAAACGGCCCCAATCAAATACAGAGAGAAGATGCCAAGAGAAGAATTGTGGTTGGCTTTAATGTACGCAACAGGGATGTGCAGGGTATTGTAAACGAACTGCAGCAAAAAGTGGATACACAATTAAAATTTCCGCCAGGTTATTATATCACCTATGGCGGGGCATTCGAAAATTTGAATGCAGCAAAAAAGCGGTTGTCAATTGCGGTGCCGGTATCGCTGATAATGATTTTTGTGTTGTTGTTTTTTGCATTCAAATCTGTAAAGCAGGGCTTGCTTATTTATTCTGCCATTCCATTGTCTGCCATTGGCGGTATTTTATTTTTGGCATTACGTGGCATGCCTTTCAGCATTAGCGCCGGTGTGGGTTTTATTGCTTTGTTTGGTGTAGCAGTGCTGAATGGAATTGTTTTAATAGCAGAATTCAACCGTTTAAAAAACCAGGGTATGAAAAATGTATCTATGATTGTATTAAGGGGCACTAAGCTAAGGTTGCGCCCTGTATTGATGACGGCATTTGTTGCTTCATTGGGTTTTTTGCCAATGGCATTAAGCAATGGCGCCGGTGCAGAGGTGCAGCGGCCTTTGGCAACCGTGGTAATTGGCGGTTTGCTTGTGGCTACTTTCTTAACATTGTTTGTGCTCCCTGTTTTATACATGCTGTTTGAAAAAGGTATTGGTATAAAAAACAGCAATAAAAAAATTACAACGGCTTTTATTGCAGCAATTTGTTTTAGCAGTATAGCTCAAGCTCAGGATACCATTAGTTTGGAAAGAGCTGTTCAACTGGCTGTTCAAAACAATGCAGCCATAAAAAATGAAAATGCAAAGGCAGCATATGCAAAAGCACTCACACTCACCGGCGCCGACATCCCAAAAACAAATTTTAATGCAGAGTACGGCCAGGTAAACAGTGCTTACAACGACAGCAGGTTCAGCATCTCACAAAGCATGGCATTTCCATCTGTATATAAAAAACAAAAACAATTGCTGAATGAAGAATGGAAGGCAACTGTATTGGGTGTTTCGCTAAAAGAGTTTGAGATAAAGAAAGCGGTAACGCAGGCATTTTATCATTGCCTTTATTTAAAAGAAAAAGAAAAATTGCTGTTACAGGCCGATACATTGTACAATAATTTTTACCAGAAAGCAACCCTTCGCCTGCAAAAAGGCGAAAGCAACCTGCTTGAAAAAGCAACAGCAGAAACGCAAAGGGCAAATATCACTATACAGTTAAGACAGGTACGCAGGGAAATTAGTATTACACTGCTTGAACTTCAACTGCTGATGAATACAGAAAAAACATTTACACCTGTTTCTGCTGAATTAAAAATACCCAGTGCTTTTAAAAGCAACAACGATGTTGGCAGCAATCCTTTGTTGGCATTACTACAGCAGCAAAAGCAGGCAGCTTTTTCACTAACTGCTTTTGAAAAATCAAAGTTATCACCAGATATTTTACTGGCATATAACAACAACAGTTTTACAGGTACAGGCGCTGATAATAAAGTGTATAGCAGCAGCCGTCGTTTTAATTCTTTGCAAGTGGGTATTGGCATTCCCATTTTTGCCGGCAGCCAAAAAGCAAAAGTAAGAGCATCAAAGCTGGCAGAAGGTGTTGCAGATAATCAATACCAGCTACAGCTTCAGCAACTGCAGGTGCAACAAAAAAAATTGTTGGCTGCTTATGAAGCCAATGCAGAAACGGTAAAGTATTTTGAAGAAACAGGATTAAAAAATGCAGAAGCTATTCTTAAAACTGCCAACAGGCAATTCAGTAATGGTGAAATAAACTACCTGGATTTTGTAATGCTTGCCAACCAGGCAATAGCTGTACAAGGCAGCTATGCAGATGCTGTGTGGGCGCTGAATGATAGCATTATTCAACTGAACTATATCACAACAAAATAATTTTAAATGAAAAACTTTTTTATCATTACCATACTGTTGTTTGCTGCCGGGTGCAGTAATAAAACAGCAGTAAATGAAAAAACAACCGAAGGCACTTCTTCGGATAACATAACCCTTACTGATTTGCAGGTAAAAAATGCCGGCATTGAAAACACTACACTGGCGCAAAAAGAAATGTCCACAATTTTGAGGGTGAATGGCAAAATTGATGTGCCGCCGCAAAACTTAATTTCTGTTAGTGTTCCCCTGGGCGGCTATTTACGCAGCACTAAGTTGCTGCCCGGCATGCATGTAAACAAAGGCGAAGTAATTGCCACAATGGAAGATCAGCAGTATGTACAATTGCAACAGGATTATTTGCTGGCAAAATCAAAATTGCATTTTGCAGAGCTTGACTATAACAGGCAAAAGCAATTGAATGAAGGGCAGGCAAGCAGCGATAAAGTAACACAGCAGGCGCAGGCAGAAGTGGCAATGCAGCAGATTACCATGAATGCACTGGCTGAAAAACTGAAACTGATTAATATTAATCCGGCAGGTTTGTCGGCTGGTAACATTTCAAAAAGCATCAGCATATACAGCAGCATCACAGGCTTTGTAAGCAAAGTGAATGTGAACATTGGTAAATATGTAAACCCGGCTGATGTATTGTTTGAGCTCATTAATCCTGCCGACATTCATCTTAACCTGATGGTGTTTGAAAAAGATGTGGCAAAACTTTCCATTGGGCAAAAAGTGATGGCATTTACCAATACTGATATAAATCAAAAATATCCTTGTGAGATAATTCTTATAAGTAAAGACATACGGGAGGAAGGAACATCGGAAGTGCATTGCCATTTTGAATCGTATGATAAAACGTTGCTGCCGGGCACTTATATGAATGCAGAAGTGGAAACAAAATCTGCAATTGTAAATGTGCTGCCCGAAGAAAGTATTGTGAGTTACCAGGGAAAGGAATATGTTTTTGCCGGCATTGGTAAAAATGAATTTACTATGATTGAAATTACAACAGGCAATAAAGAGAATGGTATGGTTGAAATTGCAGACGCTGAAAAACTAAAGAATAAGAGCCTTGTTTCAAAAGGAGCATATACCTTGCTGATGAAAGCTAAAAACAAGGAAGCGGAAGAATAACGGTTGGTATCAGCGGCACTGCCTACTTTTGCAGCCATGGTTATTGCGGTTAATACAAGGGTGCTATCTGGTGATGAAGCGGCGGCAGCATTGTTGATAAGCAGTGTTAAAGATATAGCTGCCGAAAACAGCGGGCACCAGTTTTATTTTATCTCAAACAAAGAATTGCCTGCGCCTGTATTAATCAATGTAAAAAACATTGTGATAAAGCAGGAGGCTGCTAATCCTTTGCTTTGGAAACTGTGGTATAATTATAAATTGCCTGCAGCGCTAAAAAAGATAAAAGCAGAAATATTGATTTCTGCAGATGCTGTATGCTCTCTCAGAACTGAGTTGCCACAATGCATAGTGCTTAATGATATTGAATTTCTTCATCACCCGGAGTGGTACAATAAACGGTATGTAAGTTTTATTAAAACTAATTTGCCTGCCTTTTTGCAAAAAGCAAAAACGGTTATTACTGTTTCAGAATGGATGAAAAAAGAAATAGCAAACCGCTATGCAGCAGAGGAAAATAAAGTTGCAGTTGCTTCCGGCTATAGCAGCAAACAGTACCAGCCATTATCCTGGGAGGAAAAAAGCAAAGTAAAAGAACGGTACACGGGCGGCAACGAATATTTTTTATTTAGCGGCACTATTCACACCAGGAGCAACCTTACTACTTTACTAAAAGCTTTTTCTTTATTTAAAAAGCGGCAGAAAAGCTCCATGCAGTTAGTGTTGCTGGTAAAAAACATGCCGGCAAAAAATGAATTTGTAGAAAGCCTTCGTTTGTATAAATACAGAAATGAGGTGAAATTAATTGAAGGACTTTCAGAAAATGAAATTATTGAATTGACAGCATCTGCCTGGTGTGCCATAAATCTTTCACCATTATACAGCGATATAAACTTTTTGCAAAAGGCATTGTTGTGTGAAGTGCCTGCAGTAGCAGGAAACAGTGCACAATGTAAAGAGCTGCTTAAAGAAAGCGCCTTGTATGCCAACTCAAATAGTATTGAATCTGTGGCAGAACAACTGATGCTGGTATATAAAGACGAAGACAGGTATAGCGAACTGGTTGAAAATGGAAAGCAGCTGAACACATCCAAACAAAAAGATGAACTCTTTGAGCAAATAAAAATTCTGCTTAACAGGTAAGTTACGCCAGCACTTTATAGAGACAGCCCTGCATATCAATCCAACTCAAAACAGAACTTGTTACATTTGCACCCTCAACAGTAAACTACGCAATGGAAAAATCAACGATACAAATTGATGTGATGCTGGGGCCGGATAAAATTCCGCAGCAGATAAACTGGAATGCCAGTGGCAGCAGCGCCGAAGCACAACAAAAAGCAAAAGCAATGTGTCTTGCCTTTTGGGATGGCGCAGAAAAATCTGCATTACGCATGGACTTGTGGACAAAGGATATGATGATGGATGAAATGGCCGACTTTTATTATCAAATGCTGATGACGATGGCCGACACTTTTAACCGGGCCACACGCCAGCAGGAAATGACAGATGATATGAAAAAATTTGCAATCAGTTTTAAGAAGAAGTTTGAAGCAATACAGATTAAAGAACAACAGTAAGCAAGTAATCAAGAAAAAAAGTTTGCAAAATATACAATCATACAAATCATATTAATCACAAACTAATCATCATAAAAAGAAATCATCATTATGGCACTTGAAGAAAAAATAATGGCTGAAATGAAAGACGCCATGAAATCAAAAAATGAAGCAGTGCTTCGTGGGTTGAGGGCAATTAAAGCAGAAATCATTAAAGCAAAAACAGACCCGGGCGCAGGCGGCGTAATTGACGAAGCCACTGAACAAAAGTTTTTGCAAAAGATGATGAAGCAGCGCAGGGATTCTTACGACATCTTTACACAACAGGGCCGTGCCGACCTGGCAGCAAAAGAAAAAGAAGAGATGGATGTGATAGAAAGGTTTTTGCCAAAGCAATTAAGCGAAGCAGAAATAAAAGAAGCTGTTACAAAAATCATTGCCGAAACAGGTGCTTCTTCTGCTGCCGATATGGGCAAGGTAATGGGCGTTGCCAGTAAGCAACTGGCAGGGCAGGCCGATGGAAAAACTATCAGCGCTGTTGTAAAAGAATTGTTGAGTAAATAAGATTATGTTCCATAAAGGTGCCAAGAAAACAAAGAAATGCTTTACGGTTCTTTGCGCCTTTGTAGGAAACCACTCTTCACCATGATTGACATTATTTTTGCCATCATCATTATTATAGCCATTATAAAAGGCTTACACAAAGGAGTTGTGGTGGCAGTGTTTTCAATCATTGCATTTATAATTGGTTTGGCGGCAGCATTAAAGTTGTCTGCAACGGTTGCATTATACCTGGAAAAAAATGTTTCGATGCAGGGTAAATGGTTGCCGGTAATTTCCTTTGCTCTTGTTTTTTTGATAGTGGTGGTGCTGGTAAACTGGGGCGGAAAAATTATTGAGAAGAGTTTTGAAATGGCTTTTTTGGGTTGGGCAAATAAACTGGCTGGCGCTGCCTTGTATGCTGTACTTTATATCATCATCTTCAGCGTAATTTTATTTTATGTAGAAAAAATTCAATTGCTGCAGCCGGAAACATTTGCAAAGTCTGCTGCATGGCCCTACATAAAACCCTGGGGCCCGGTGGTGATAGATGGATTTGGAAAAATAATACCCATATTTAAGGATATGTTTACAAGCCTCGAAAACTTCTTTGAAAATATTGCTGAAGAAATACAGCCATAGCGTTTTGAAAATGTTCAGTATTGACCAGCCGGGAAGTAAATATGATATTTTAAATTTTAAACAGCTTAATTTTATACCGATTGCTTATTTTAGCACAGAACGGTAGTATAAGGCCAAACACAAGTACACTGATGAATTACGAAATAAAACAAGACGGCAAGTTTAAATACATTGAAGAAGGACAGGGTGAGCCGCTGATGCTGCTGCATGGTTTGTTTGGGGCACTAAGCAACTTTATGGATTTGATAGAGCATTTTAAAAAATCGCATAAGGTAATAGTGCCAATTTTACCGTTGCTAGACTTGGACTTGCTGCATACATCTGTTGGCGGCTTACAAAAGTTTGTTCACAAGTTTATTGAACACAGAAATTATACAGGTATTCACTTATTGGGCAATTCGCTGGGCGGCCATGTGGCGCTGGTGCATATTTTAAAACATCCCGAAAGAATAAAAACGCTTACACTCACCGGCAGCTCCGGTTTGTTTGAAAACGGCATGGGTGATACTTATCCCAAGCGTGGCGACAAAGAATATATCCGTAAAAAAACAGAGCTTACTTTTTACGACCCCAAAATGGCAACAGACGAGCTGGTGAATGAAGTGTTTGAGATTACCAACAACCGTTTGAAAGTAATAAAAATAATTTCCCTTGCTAAAAGTGCTATCCGCAACAATCTTGGCGAAGAGTTAAGAGAAATAAAGCAACCCGTATGCCTTATCTGGGGAAACAATGATTCTATTACACCGCCATTTGTGGCAAAAGAATTTCACAGACTGATACCCAATAGCGAACTCCATTTCATAGACAAATGCGGCCATGCACCCATGATGGAAGTTCCCGGCGAATTCAATATAATACTCAGTGCGTTCCTTGCAAAACAGAAATCCCCTGCTGCAACGAATTAACAATTTTTCTTGTCTTGCCAATTGATATTTTTACAATATTGCGGTGTACCATACCGTTAAACCGGCAGTTATGCTTACAACAGAACTTATCAATAACAATATTCCACAGCTGAAATTAGAGGACAGTAATGCAAAGGCGTTGCAATTAATCAATGATTACCGCCTTACACATTTGCCCGTGGTATCCCCCGATGGTAAATATTTAGGATTGATAAGTGAAGAAGATTTGCTGGATGCAGAAGAAGAAAATGGAAGCCTGCAATTTTTCCAGGAACTATTTATTACAGCCAGCGTAAAAGAAAACGAACATTTTTTGAATGCCGTTAATTTCAGCAACCAACACGACAGCGCCTGTGTGCCGGTGGTAAATGAAGAGCAGGAATTTGTTGGCAGTATCACTATTACCGATTTATTGAAAGCGTTAGGAAACTTTTCAGGTGCTAACGAAATAGGCGGCATCATTGTAATGGAAATGGAACGCAGCCAGTTTGCTATTTCTGAAATAAGCCGACTGGTGGAAAGCAACGATGCTCACATTCTTCACTTGAATACCACCACACAGCAAGATACAGGCTTGCTTACTGTAACATTACACCTCAATAAAAAAGAGATAGCATCCATTGTTTCTACTTTTGAAAGATATGAATATGATGTGATCTACTTTTTTGGCGATGAAAAATTTGAGAACGAGATACACAGCAACTACAGGCATTTGATGAACTACCTTGACATTTGAGAAGGAAATTGTTTGCCCCCTTTACTTAAAAATCCCTTTTAATTCATATCGTTTACATTTGCAAGCCTGTTCACACAGGCTTTTAATTTATAATGAAGTTTCTTAAACCAATACATACTTTCGGGTTGATGATGTTGATGGCAACTGCTTCGGCACAAAACGTTAATGTTATCAACAACACCACGGCCAAACTGCTTGCAGGTAAAGACTCTTCAGCAAAAATTATTATTCATAACATTACTATCAGCGGCAATAAAAAAACAAAAGAATACATCATTCGCCGGGAAATGCAGTTAAAGGCAGGCGATACGGTGAGTGTCGCTTCTTTTAATGATGAATTGCAAAAGCTGCAGCAACAGGTGTACAACACCAATCTGTTTATAGAAGTAAAACCAAGCCTGGAAGAAATAACCCCGGGTATGGTGGATATTAACCTGGCAGTAAAAGAACGATGGTATATTTTTCCGATTCCAAAGTTTCAGTTGATTGACCGAAACATTAATGAATGGATACAGAAATATAATGCGGACTTGGACAGGGTGGTATATGGTGTAAAGTTCACTCACTATAATCTTACCGGCCACAGGGATTTGTTACGGCTTACAGTACTCAATGGATTTACAAGAAATATTTCAATTACTTATTTTAAACCCGTAAGTGAAAAAAAACTGAATAATGGATTTTCATTTACAGCAGGTGTGGTACAAAACAGGGAGTTTATTTTTAAAATAGATACCACAAACAAGCCGGAGCTTTTTAATAACGGCAGCTTTTCTCGGAAAAATTATTTTGCCGGCATTGGCTACAACTTCAGAAAAAACATAATGGGTACCCATTATTTTAATATCACATTCAATCATGTTACCGTGGTGGACTCTTTAATAACTCCTAAATACAACCCCAACTATTTTAAAGATGCAGTAACGCATAAAAACTATCTTGACTTTAGCTACACCTACAAATACATTAATACAAACAATGCTATGTACCCATTGAGAGGAACAGTTGGTTCTGTTCGTTTAACAAAAAGAGGTTTAGGTTTTAAGGGTGGTATTAATATGTTTTCAGTTGAAGGCTCTTACAATAAATACTGGGCGTTAAAAAATAATTGGTATATAAGTACTGAAGTATCTGCCAAAACAACATTGCCATTTAATCAGTCATACATCAACCAACGGTCTTTAGGTTACTCCGATGTAAACCTGCGTGGGCTTGAACTGTATGTGGTAGATGGCGTGGCCTTTGGGTTGGTTAGAAATACGTTGAAGAAAAAATTGTTTACCATCAATATCAAAACGCCATTTAAGTCGGATAAATATCATGTGATACCATTTACTGTTTTTGCAAAAACCTATGGCGATTTGGGAATGGTATATAATAAAGAAGCTTTCCGCACAAGCCTTAATAATAAACTACTGTACACAGGTGGTTTTGGTATTGATATCCTTTCCATTTATGATGTAAACCTGCGGATTGAATATAGCTTTAACCAGTTAGGTAAAAACGGGTTATTTTTACAGGCCCAGAGCGGTCTGTAGTTTTTGATGATGTTTGGGGGATTGTAAAATAAAATTTGTCTTATTGAAGGCAATATTGAAACCACAAAGCCAGCACAATGAAAATCGCCATATACAGCCGGGGAATTGAAAATGACCAGAATAAAGACATGGAGTCTTTTTTAGAAGAGTTGTATGCCCAAAAAATGGAACCGGTTTTTTTCCAGGATTTTTTTAATAAAATATATTCATCTCTTAACCTCACAGGTAAATACGACACGTTTAGTTCTGCCAGCGACCTTGATGAGGATATTGACTGCCTTATCAGCCTTGGTGGCGATGGCACATTGCTCGACACGGTTACATTGGTGCAGGATAAAGGAATCCCGGTGCTGGGTATCAATTATGGCCGTCTTGGTTTTTTGGCAAATATTGGCAAAGATGAATTGCATTCTGCCATCAGCGCATTGGCACAGCGTACCTATGTTACAGAAAAAAGAACGCTTATTCATTTAGATGCCAACATTCCCATCTTTGATAATACGCCGTACGCTTTAAATGAATTTACACTACAAAAAAAAGATTCATCGTCTATGATAAAAATTCACACTTATCTCAATGGTGAATTTTTAAATACTTACTGGGCTGACGGATTGATTGTGGCAACACCAACGGGCAGCACCGGTTATTCATTAAGTTGCAATGGCCCAATTGTGTTTCCCGAAAGTGGCAGCTTTGTTATCACGCCTATTGCACCGCACAACTTAAATATCCGCCCCATTATTATTCCTGATAACAATATCATCTCATTTGAAGTAGAAGGCCGAACCGATTCTTTTATTTGCACACTCGACAGCCGGCGGATGGTAGTACCAAAAGAAGTACAGCTTGCCATCCGCAAAGAAGAGTTTGAAATCAATCTCATCAGGCTCAACGAAAACAATTTTCTGCAAACGCTGCGTAACAAATTATCATGGGGGCTTGATAAAAGAAATTAAATTCTCTTATTATCCCTGCACACTTTTTAATTAGTGGTTGTCCAAGTATTTGTGTCAGCATTGAACTTCTTACTAATAAACCAGCGTTATATTTACTCCAGCTAATAATTTCCCTTATTTCATAAACTTCCTAAAACATACAGAAACTATCTTTCACCCATTAAAAACTACCTATGGTTTGCTTGCAAAGGCAAATAGGCTTTTTTCAATGAATCAAAATATTTGAGCAGATCTCATTACCTATCATCCAAAGAGCAATAGCCGATACGCATTCAACCGTGGAAAGAAGCAGGCTGCACAGCTACAACCTGTCTATATGCGGCTATGGTTTTTTAACAAACAATTCCTTACTTTGCGGTTATGAAGAAAATCTTTTTAACCTCTTTTTTCATTCCGGCAGTGTTGTGCAATGTGTTTGCACAAGGTCGGTTTAATCCAAACGAACTGCAGGGAGAATTTGGTATTACCATAGGTGCTGCACATTACTTTGGGGATTTAAACACAAGGGCTGCTATCAACCGGCCTAAGATTGCTTTGGGGGCATTTTACAGGAAGCAGTTTAATAATTACCTGGCCGCCCGTTTGGCTGTGCATTATGCCCAGCTTGGTTACAGCGATAAATACAGCAAAAACGAGTATCAAAAAATCAGGAACCTGAGTTTTAATACAGATATTCTTGAAGTTACGCTCAGTGGCGATTTTAATTTCTTCCGCTACGAACCTGGCACTTCAGATCATAATTTTACACCTTACGTTACATTAGGTGTGGGTATTTTTAGTTTTAATCCCTACGCTTATTTAGAGGGGAAAAAATACTATTTAAGACCTTTGGGAACCGAAGGACAAAACATACCTTTTAAAGACACTGTTTCCGGAAAAACAAGAACGCCTTACGGCAGTATGGCAATGTGTGTACCCATAGGTTTTGGTATTAAATACAATATCAACGATAGGATGAATATTTCGTTTCAGGTAGCACACCGATTAACATTTACTGACTATTTAGATGATGTAAGCACTACCTATGTTGGTGAACTTAACAGCGCAGGCGAGCCTAACTTTCCTAACCCCGTAGCATTTGCGTTGCAGGACAGGAGCAATGAAAAAGTAGTAGTACCAATCGGCAAAAAAGGCATTCAGCGTGGATGGAGCAAACAAAAAGACCAATATGTAATTGCAGAAATAGGAATCACATTTAACTTAACAAAGTACAAGTGCCCTTCCGATTTTTAGACTAAAATGATTTAGAAAATAATTACAGCCGGGATTAAAATTCCCGGCTTTTTTTTGCCATCATTCATTTAATTCCTTTATCTTCGATACCAGTTCGTTACCACTATCTCTGATATCTGTACCAAATTCCATTTTAATTCCTTTTTTCTGTGCTGAACCATAGTTAGTTCACTACCAAACTTATACTATGGCATTCAACCGGAGGCACCTGCTCACAGCAGCGGTATGGCTATTGGCTTATGTAAACATACAGGCGCAAACTGTTTATTATCCTGTGGGAGCATCGCAATTGCTCAAGTCAACCGCAGATGATATTGCTAAGCTGCTGCAAAGAGCTGTAGCTGGCAGCCATATTACTGCACAGTCATATACTACTATACCTGCTACAGGTATCGTATTGATATATGATGATGCGGTGGCAGGCCAAATATGCAGGGTTAAAAGCAACGGAAGCAACTTTATAAGTTTTGCCGCCCGGGAAGATAATGGCCTTAATTATGGTGTGTATGAATACCTGCACCAATTAGGCTTTAGGTTTTACCAGCCAGGAACTATATGGGAGATAACACCAACGCTTTCTTCGCCGTTTACAAATACAGATACGCTTTACTCCTGCCGTTTCAAATACAAAAACTGGTTTATAAGTGGCGGCTACAGTACATGGGCAATGGATAATAGTGCTGACTTTTTTTGGGACACATATTATGGTGAACTGGGCCACCAATGGTCGTTGTACCAGCGAAGAAACAATATGGTGGGGGCTTATCGATTTGCAGGCCACAGGGATGATATATTGACGGAGCAATACTTAAGTACACTACAAAACAACCCCTGTTATGTGGCATCTCATAATGGTTCAAGAGCTGCTACAAGGCAATCCGTGCCAGATATCAACAATATTGCAGCGATGCAATTGTGGGAGTCTTCGATAGAAAACCAATACACAAACTTTAAGAATACCATATTTAATAATACAACGCTGTATAAAAACTATTACCGCAATTTCAGTTACTGGTATGGCAACACTGGCATAGAGGTGCCCGATGGTGCCAATTGGGCCAACACAACTGATAATATGTGTGGCACTGCCAACTTACTCAGCGAAAGCGATCAGCATTTTACTTTGGCCAATTTTACTGCAGAAAAAATAAATACTGTATATCCCGGCAGGCGCTTTCAATTGTATGCATATGATGGCCATGCAGATGTACCGTCGTCTAAAATTGTAATTAACCAAAATGTTGATGTGCAGGTAGTACCCACAGCCTTTCAGTTTGAAACAAGTGCAAAAGGATTGCTGAAGCGCTGGTATGAAAGAAATGGGAATATTTCAGAATATCATTATCTCAATCTGCCACAATGGAGTGGAGAAACACCATCTTTTTTTCTAAATGATTTAAGAACAACAGTTGAACGGCTAAAAGAAAAACAGGCACAGGGTATTGTATGGGAAGCAGCAGCATCAAAGTTTGCAAGCCTGCCATTTTTGATGTCGGCAAACCGGTCGTTAATAAATAACGAATCTATCGAAAATGGCTTGCAGCAATTTTGTAGTGATATGTTTGGTAATGCAGCAGCAACGGTATTCACTCTGTTACAAAATTGGAGCAGCGAAAAAGTTATTACAGTAAGCAATGGCACGCAGGATAATAAATACAAACTGCCGTTCTATTTTCAATTGGTAAAACAAGCCGAAGAACAAACACAAAACGATAACGAAACAGTGAAGCAGCGAATAAATGAATTGAAAGCATACCTGCATTACATGGTACTTTACTACAACTGGGTTTTTGATCAGCGAAATGCTAATGCAAAGACAGACAAAGCAGACATACTTTGCATGTACCTGGCAAGAATAAACAGGATGCAATTGGTAAATAGTTATTTTCTCATCAATGATGTTGTAAGAAAATATGCAATATCCAGCAATATTTTTACCAGGTACAATGTTGCCAGCGGAACAGCATATCTAAATGGGTTATTACCATCTGTTACTAAAGAAGAAATTAATAATGATTTCATTAATGATTATGCAGCTCAAACAAATCTTATTAACCGCTTTGCATTTAAAGATGCTGCAGCAATAAAAGCATTGTTTGAAGAACATAACCTTTTGCCACTTGAAAAAATAAATGTGCAGGTGGGATATACTAATGGCAAAGATTATACAGCCCGTAGTGAATATTATTTACTGGCAGATAAAGCCGGAAGCTTTTTCATTAAATACACTCCAAAATTTGACATACCTGGCAAAGGTTATATCAATTTTACAGTAGAAGCTGTGAACGATAACCTCGGCGTTATTAAAGATATTTCTATTGATAACACAAGCCCGGCTGGTAACTTAAATATTGCCATTCCGGGTGCCGGTATTTATAAACTGTCAATCATATCCAAATACAAATCTTCCGCAAGCATTACCATTAGCACCAATGGAAATTACTTTTATAAAAATGGACCTTTCCTTGGCAATACAACAGAAAACTACCGTGGTGATTTAATGAGCCTGCCCGGCTATTTTTATGTGCCGCCGGGAATGGATAAAATTTATTTCAGTTTAAATAACTCTAATCCAGGAGGCGCTGGCCATGCAACAGCGGCAGAAATAAGCAGGGCGTTTGCTTTTAAAGATAATAATGGTATCAGCGTTGAGGCAAAGCTTAACAGTACATCTGACTCTGCATTATTCTATCTTGAAATCCCACAGAATGGCAGCGGTTTTTGGCAATCTTTTAAAATGGAGCAATACCGCTTATGTTTTGCCAATACCAGTAACATACAGTGGTATGCAAAACGAAAAGAATGTGTAGTTGCAGATTTTAAGGTTTCAATAAAAGCAAACAACGAAGGGTGCATCACCCAATTGAGCACGCCCTCAAACAGCAACGAAATAAACTGGGAAGTGTATGATGCACAAAAATGGTATGAATATAAAAACATACAAACAGTAGAACTGCCAGCAACAGTGTCGCCAAATGCAATTGTAACACTCAGGGTGTCTCCAGGTTGTTATACCACCCGCCGTATAGGTGAAGATGAAGATTATATCCGTCAAAAAACATTTTGTGCTACCGGCGCCACGCCTGCCGATCTTAGTACCAAGGTTATCATTTATCCAAACCCCGGTAGCGGAATATTTAAGTGTATGCAAAATGGCCAACCTGTTATCGCAGAACAAGTGAGTGTTTTTAATTCAGCGGGCTTGAGAATGACATACTTTAACAACACACAGCAGTTTAATATCAGCAACCTCCCTGCAGGTATGTATTTTTATACACTTGTGATAAATAAGATTACATATAAGGGTAAACTGGTAAAAATGTAAGCATGGTAAATCCCTTCCTTTTGTAATCCTTTCAAACGCTTATTCCGGCTAAATTTTATTACTTTTGCGCCCTTGTGTTTTTTACAAGGTGTGTAATGAATTTAAAAGACAAAATTGATCTGAAACGCCTGCCACGGCATATCGCTATCATTATGGATGGCAATGGCAGGTGGGCACAGGAAAAAGGCGAAGATCGCCTCTTTGGTCATTTGCATGGTGTAGAAAGTGTAAGAAACATTGTAGAAGGTTGTGCAGAGTTGGGCATTGAATATCTTACCCTCTACGCTTTCAGCACAGAAAATTGGGACAGGCCTGCCTATGAAGTAAGTGGCCTGATGGAAATATTGGTTGATACTATCCGTAAGGAAGTGCCAACGCTTAACAAGAACAATATCAAGCTGCATGTAATTGGAGATATAGGTATGTTGCCTGCCACAGCACACAAGGCATTGGAAGAAGCATTGGCAGAAACAGCCGGCAACACAGGATTAAATTTGGTAATGGCGCTTAGCTACAGCAGCCGTTGGGAACTGGTAAATGCTGTAAAAAATATAGCAGCCGATGTAAAAAGAGGAGTGCTGGAGCCAGAAGCAGTATCGCAAGAAACATTGCAGGGTTATCTTACTACAAGTGGATTTCCCGACCCCGAATTGATGATACGTACCAGTGGAGAATACAGGATCAGCAATTTTTTATTATACCAACTGGCTTATGCAGAATTGTATTTTACCAACACAAGATGGCCCGACTTCAGAAAGAACAATCTTTACGAAGCCATTATAGATTTTCAGCAAAGGGAAAGAAGGTTTGGCAAAACCGGCGAGCAAATAAGCAAGGAAACGAACCTGGCAAAATAGTAACCGTGTGATGCAGATAAAATGTGCACTGTGGCTGCATTGCAGCTGCAAAGGATTGTTTAACAAATAGTTTTAATAATAGCAAGTATATTGCCGCCCGTAAAAAATATTTGATGCAGAGGATTTACCAGAACGCTTTACTTATTACATTTTTATCCCTTTCAGCCTTGTATGCAGGCGCCCAGGCGGGCGACACAACTGCCCCTGTTTCAGTAAACCCACAATTGCTGGAAATATTTAATAGCCAGCGGCCCAAAGAATATATAATTGCAGATATTGCTGTAACTGGCAGCCAGTCATTTGATCCCAATCTTATCATTTCTATTTCTGGCCTTGCCGTGGGTGATAAAGTAATGATACCCGGTACAGATGCTTTTGGAAAGGCTATTTCAAAGCTATGGAGGCAAAACCTGATTGCCGATGTGCAGGTAAATTTTACCAATCTTGTTGGCAACAATCTTTATGTGGAACTAGCTGTTACAGAAAGGCCAAGGCTGGAGGAAGTGAGATTTTTGGGGATTAAAAAAGGAGAGAAAGAGGACCTTGAGGCTAAAACCGGTTTACAAAAAGGCAGGGTGGTTACTGAAAACATGAAAATAAGCGCCCTCGATGTAATAAGAAAATTCTACAGCGAAAAATCATATCGCAACGCACAGGTAAAGTTGTCTGAAGAAATTGCAGCCGGAGTTAGCAATGGAGTAGTGCTTGTATTTACAATTAACAAAGGAAACAAAGTAAAAATAAACTCAGTAAATATTGCTGGCAATGAAGGTGTGCCGGATAACAAACTGAGAAAGCAAATGAAAGGCACGAAAGAGAAATCGAGGTTTACTCTTAATCCTCCCAAGTACGAAAGCCCATATGGCGATTCGGCAAAAACGGTAACTTTCAAAGAATATCTCAGGGATTATGGCTTTCTGTCAATATCAAAAACAAAAGAAGTAATCGATCCTTATTTCAGGTTTAAATTATTCAGCTCTGCAAAATTTAACCAGCAGAAATATGATGAAGACAGGGAAAGTTTATTGGATTACTATAATTCCGAGGGCTACCGGGATGCAGTGATAGTTGACCACAAAGAAATTCCCAATGAAAACGGCGCCCTTGATATTCATATAAAAGTTGTTGACGGAAGTAATTTTTATTTTGGTGATATATCGTGTAGGGGAAATACAAAATACAACGACTCCGTTTTGAATTTACTTCTTGGTATAAAGAAAGGCGATATCTATAATCTTGAATTGCTTAATAAGAGACTTGGCAAACAGGCAACTGCAGAAGGAGGCGATATACAAAGTCTGTATATGGATGATGGCTATCTTTTCTTTCGTGTGGAACCAGTAGAAACCTCGGTGTATAATGACACTATCAATTTTGAAATAAGAATGCAGGAAGGCCCACAGGCTACTATTGGAAAAATTGATATTACCGGCAACGATAAAACAAAAGATTATGTGGTACGCCGTGAATTAAGAACAGTGCCTGGCGAAAAATTCAGCCGTTCTGATATTATTCGTACACAAAGGGAGCTGGGTCAGTTGGGTTTTTTTAATCCTGAAAAAATTTCACCAAACATTGTACCCAATCCAGACAATGGAACAGTGGACATAAGCTGGGCAGTGGAAGAAAAATCAAATGACCAGTTGGAACTTTCCGCAGGCTTCGGCGGTGGCATTGGCCTTACAGGCACATTGGGTATCACCTTCAATAATTTCTCCATCAATAACATTTTCAATAAAAGTACCTGGGATCCTTTACCGTCGGGTGGCGGACAAAAACTCAGCGCCCGGATACAGTCGAATGGAAGAGCATTCCGCACTTATAATTTTTCTTTTACAGAACCCTGGCTGGGAGGTAGAAAAAGAAATTCATTTTCTGTAAGTTTTTACAATACCAAGCAAACTAATTCATACGACAGGTTTGGAAACTATTGCCGCTCTTGTGGCGATACTTCTTACTTAAGAATTTTAGGTTTTAGTGTTGGGCTTGGTAAGCAGCTTAAATGGCCAGATGACTATTTCTCATTAACCACATCTCTCAATTTTCAGCAATATAAATTGAGGAATTATGCAGTAAGTGGTTTTGGTGGGTTGTCTGATGGTACTTCAACAAACATCAGCTTAAAGCTGGCATTGGCAAGATTTGCTGCAACAGGCAGCCCGATATTTCCAACAGGCGGTTCAAACTTTATGCTGAGCGGCCAGTTTACTTTGCCTTATACAGCATTGGGTATGTTTAAGAAAGGAGATAATGAATTTAAGTTACCCGAGTTTCATAAGTGGATGTTTACAGGCGAATATTATGTGCCAATAGGAGTAGCAAAAGGCGCTGAAAAAAACAGGCAGTTTATTTTAAAAGTGGCCGCTAAGTACGGCTTTATCGGTAAGTACAGCAGCGAAAGAGAGATATCTCCGTTTGAAAGGTTCCAGGTGGGAGATGCAGGCCTTAGCAATAACTTTGGTTTACTTGGTTATGATATTATTGCTCATAGAGGTTACCCAATTTACGCCAGTTCTGATCCTAAAATCAATCCTGAAAGTGTAAACCCATCACAATACTTTACCATTTTTAATAAATATACTGTAGAGTTGCGTTACCCTTTCAGTACCAATCCAAGCAGTACTATTTATGGCCTTGCTTTTTTTGAAGCAGCCAATGGTTGGTATAGTTTTAAAGATTACAATCCATTTAAGTTGCGCCGTTCTGCTGGTATTGGCATGCGTTTCTTCCTGCCAATGTTTGGTTTGCTCGGATTTGATTATGGAATAGGCTTTGACAGGATAAAAGCAGGAGAGCCTATAAAAAATGCCTGGAAATTTACCTTTATGCTGGGGCAGGAACCTCAGTAGTTTATACCGATAATTTGTTTCTTTACAGTATAAAAAATCATTATCATGAAAAAATATATTTTGCTTGCAGCTGTATTCATGTGCACAGCGGTGTATGTAAATGCACAACGCTATGCAGTGATAGACTCTAAATATATTCTTGAAAAAATGCCCGAGTATAAAGAGTCGCAAACAAAGCTTGATCAGTTTAGTGTATTATGGCAAAAAGAAATTGAAACAAAACAGGCCGCATTGGATAAAATGTATAAAGATTACGATGCAGAACAGGTAATGCTAAGCGACGAGTTGAAAAAGAAAAGGGAAGATGAATTATATAATAAAGAAAAAGAGCTAAGGGATTTGCAAAAGAAACGTTTTGGATTTGAAGGGGACCTGTTTAAGAAAAGGCAGGAGCTGATAAAACCAATACAGGACAGGGTTTACACAGCAATTCAAAAGTTGGCAGTAGAAAAAGCGTATGACTTTATTTTAGACAAAAGTGAGGGAATTACCGTTATATTTGCCGACCCAAAACTGGACCGTAGCGATGATGTGCTGAAGAACCTGGGCGTTAAATAAATCACAATACAGGGTGTTGGTGCAGCCATAAAAGAAAAAAAATATTCTTATGGCTTATTAATTGGTTAACTAAAACAAAATAATAATTCACCGGTTTCTCCCAGGAGAAACTTTTTTTAAACACAAGATCAAAAAATGAAAAAAGTATTACTCTCGTTGGTCGTATTGGTTGCTGTGGCAGGATTCTCAAACACTGTGATGGCACAGGGTAAAATTGGTTACATAAGTACAGAAGAATTAATTGGTGCAATGCCTGAAACTGAAACAGCAAATGGACAGTTGCAGGACTTTCAAAGCTCATTGCAGCAGCAAGGTAATGACTACTACCGTGAGCTGAATGAAAAAGACAGTGCCTTTGGTGCTGATTCTGCAAGAATGAGTGCTACACAAAAAGAGCTCAAAAGAAATGACCTGATTGCGTTATACCAAAAAGTGCAAGGCTGGAACCAGACCATGCAGCAAATGATCCAGGAAAAATCACAAACACTTATTGCTCCTATAAGAACAAAAGCCCAGGATGCCATTAAAGCCACTGCAAAAGAAAGCGGCTACACATATGTGCTGGAATCAGCAGCAGTATTGGTAGGCCCTCCGGGTGATGACATCCTTCCATTAGTAAAAAAGAAACTCAATATTGGGGCACCTAAGCCGGCAGCTGGTGGCGTAAAAAAACCATAACCTTTTTTTAAATGATATTTATAAAGCCATCTTGTTTAAAGATGGCTTTATTATTTTTGAACTATGAGCAAAGGACCTATTGGTGTATTTGATAGTGGATACGGCGGGCTTACAGTTTTAAAAGAAATAACTGCAAAGCTGCCGCAGTATGATTATATCTATCTGGGGGATAATGCCCGGGCACCTTATGGTACAAGAAGTTTTGATACTGTGTATCATTACACCCTGCAATGCGTACAATGGTTTTTTAGCCAGGGTTGCCACCTGGTAATATTAGCCTGCAATACTGCTTCTGCAAAAGCTTTGCGTACCATACAACAAAACGATCTTCCGAAAATCGATGCCTCAAAACGGGTACTTGGGGTAATAAGGCCAACATCTGAAATTATCGGCAACTTTAGTAAAACAAAAAGCGTAGGTGTGCTGGGAACAACGGGAACAGTGCAATCACAATCGTATTTAATTGAAATTGAAAAATTTTTCCCTGGATGCAAAGTGTTCCAGGAAGCTTGCCCAATGTGGGTGCCGCTGGTAGAAAACAACGAATACAACAATAAGGGCGCAGACTATTTTATTGAAAAAAATGTGAGCAATCTTTTGTCCCAGTCAAAAGACATTGATACCCTTTTGCTGGCCTGCACACACTATCCATTGCTGGCAGAGAAAATAAAGCAATTTGTGCCTTCCGGGTGCTTGGTAATATCACAGGGCAATATTGTGGCAGATAGCCTAGAGGAATATCTCAACCGTCATCCTGAAATAGAAGCAAAATGCAGCAAAGGGGGCAACCTTCTATTTTTTACAACAGACTCTGCCGAAGATTTTGACAACAAAGCCGCCATTTTTTACGGAAAACCAGTAAAATCAACTCATTTGGCACTTTAGGCTCAAAAAACTTTCCATTTCAACTCCTTTACTTCGCTGTTTTCCCTTACCTTCGCCGTCCTTTCACAAACACCGGGGATGGTGCCCCAGTGAGTGCAACAAAAGAGTTTATAAAAACATTTTTTAAAAGGAAAAATTTAATACAATGCCAGGTAAAAAAAGAACATTCCAGCCGCATGTGCGCCGCCGTAAATCAGTTCATGGTTTTCGCAAGCGTATGCAAACTGCTAACGGCCGTAAAGTATTGGCCAGCCGCAGGGCAAAAGGCCGTCATAAACTAACTGTTTCTGACGAACGTTTCGGTAAAAAATAGAATGAACACTCTCCGGAGATAATTAAATATATTTTCAAGCCCCGACAGAATAGTCGGGGCTTTTTTACTTTTGAATAATTGGAAACAAAACAACGATATACACTTGGTGCAAATGAACGGCTCAAAAGCCGCAAAGCCATTGATGAATTATTCAGCAATGGAAAATCATTTTCGCTATTTCCTTTCAGGATTATTTGGAAAGTAACAATTAACGACCAACAGCCAGCCGCTAAAGATTCTCTTCAATGTGCTTTTAGTGTAAGTAAAAAGCACTTCAAAAAAGCCACTGAACGCAATCGCATAAAAAGATTAATGAGAGAAGCCTGGCGCCTGCAAAAAAATGATTTGAAAAATAACCTGCAAGAAAAAAAACAACAGGCGGTTGTTTTTATTTTGTATGTGGGCAACGAAATCCCCGAATATAAACCAGTGTTTGATAAAACAAATGCAGCTCTAAAAAAACTGCAAAGAATAATTAATGAAGACACTTCTTCAAATATGTAGCTTCCCTTTTATCCTTTTGATAAAACTGTATCAGATGATAATATCCCCCTGGTTGGGAAACAAATGCCGTTACACACCTACATGTTCTCACTATGGGATTGAAGCATTAAAAAAATACGGCCCCATAAAAGGATTATGGCTTACGGTAAAAAGAATAAGCCGCTGTCATCCGTGGGGAGGGCATGGATACGATCCTGTCCCTTAATTCTTGTCGGCAGCGAAGGTCAGGCCGAATCGTAAGCCTTAAAAATTTATCCATTAATATTGATGTTTAATAAAACAATATGCCAAAAGAAAAAACACGCTGCCCCTGGTGCATGAAGGATGATTTATATAAAAGTTATCATGACAACGAATGGGGCAAGCCTCTTCATGATGATAAAAAATTGTTTGAACTGCTTTGCCTTGAGGGGGCGCAAGCAGGATTAAGCTGGTACACGGTTCTTAGTAAAAGGGAAAACTATAGAAAAGCATTTGACAATTTTGATGCAGTGAAGATGAGTAAGTACAGCGTAACTAAAATTGAAAAGCTTTTACAAAATGAAGGTATCATCAGGAACCGTTTAAAAGTGAATGCCTTTATTGGAAATGCAAAAGCTTATTTAGCGATTCAAAAGGAGTTTGAAAGTTTTGACAAATACATCTGGCAGTTTGTTGGTGGAAAGCAAATTAAAAATGATGTAAAAGCAATGGGAAGTGTTCCGGTAAAAACTGCAATATCAGATACAATGAGTAAAGACTTATTGAAAAGGGGATTTAAGTTTGTCGGCTCTACAATATGTTATGCTTTTATGCAGGCAAGTGGTATGGTGGATGATCATATAAACGACTGCTGGAAGAAGAAGAAATAGTTATAACAAAAACGCCATCAGAACTTTGATGGCGTTTTCTTATTTGGCTTTAAAATTTATTTACCAAAACGTTCTGCTACTTTACTCCAGTTCACCACATTCCAGAAGGCTGCTAAATAATCTGCCCTCCGGTTTTGATAGTGCAGGTAGTAAGCATGTTCCCAAACATCTGCACCCAAAATAGGAGTGCCTTTTACTTCAGCCACATCCATTAATGGATTGTCCTGGTTTGGAGTAGAGCTTACTTCAAGCTTTCCATCCTTTACTATCAACCATGCCCAGCCGCTTCCAAATCTTGTCATGCCTGCTGCATTAAATTTTTCTTTGAATGTATCAAATGAGCCAAACGCTGCATTGATAGCATCACCTAAAGCACCCGATGGAGTACCGCCAGCATTAGGCGCTAAGCTTTCCCAAAAGAAACTATGGTTCCAGTGCCCGCCACCATTGTTGCGTACAGCAGGTGAAATGCTACCTGCATTTTTTACCAAGTCTTCAATAGATTTATTTTCATGTTCCGTTCCGGCAATGGCTTTGTTAAGGTTGTCAACATATGCCTGGTGATGTTTGCCGTGGTGTATCTGCATTGTCTTTGTGTCGATGTGTGGCTCAAGCGCTTCGTGTGCATAAGGCAGAGCCGGTAGTGTAAATGCCATGATCTTTTGTTTTTATTGTTAGACTGTTTTTTGTTCAGATAACAAATTTACAAACTGCGTATGCAATATGTTCTATTAAAAATTAATTCTTTCTTATTTCGCAAGCTATCTTTTACTTCTGAAGAAATCTTTCATCAGCGTTGCACATTCATCCGCCATTATACCGTTTTCTACAACAGTCTTCGGATGAAAAGGGCTCTTACTGCCTGTTGTATTCCTGTAACCATTCTTTTCATCAGAAGTGCCATATACTACCCGGCCTATTTTGCTCCAATATAAAGCGCCACTGCACATTACACAGGGCTCTACTGTTACATACAAAGTAGCTTCTGGCAAATATTTGCTACCAAGAAAATTGAAAGCAGCAGTTAATGCAATAATTTCTGCATGTGCTGTGCTGTCATTTAATTTCTCTACCTGGTTGTAACCACGGGCAATGATGCGTTCATTCATTACCACCACCGCACCCACGGGCACCTCATCTTCTTCAAAAGCTTTTTGTGCTTCCCTTAAAGCTTGTTTCATGTAATGCTCATCTGTCATAAAACGAGTTTTAATACAAATAACTCATTAATTGCTCGTCAATAAACCGGCCTTCACTTTTTAAGTGTGTGAACTTTTTCATCACACCTTCTTTTTGAAAACCGGTCTTTTCATATAATGCAATTGCTTTATCGTTAAATGTCGCAACGCTCAAATCAATCCTCAATATGCCCATTGTTTTACCCAGTTCAATTATTTCCTTCATCATTTGCAGGCCATAACCTTTTCCGGAAAACGAAGGATGGATAGCCAGGCCGCCAAGATAAGCTTTATGAGAATCCCGGTGCTCCTGTTTAATAAACTTGAACATACCAACATCATTGCCATCAATGCTGAAAATATAAATGATGTTTTTTGTCAGCAGGTCATTGAATATTGGTATGAATTCAGCAGCATCCATTTGCTCATATAAAAGGAAAGGATTTACCTGTGGATGCATATATAAGCCATAAATAAAACTGAAATCGGTGATAGTAATATTCCGTATCATATTTCCGAAGGTAAATAAAGAAAGCACAGCCGTTATTTTTTATCTTATTTTTATAGCAAACCGTTTATAATGGATACTCATTCTTTAGATGCTATGCGGCAATATTTTGATAGCGGCGTTACCAAGGCATACTCATTTAGAAAAGAGCAATTAAAAAAATTGAAGCATTGCATTGAAAAGTATGAGCAGGAAATTTATACAGCATTGCACAGCGACTTAAAAAAAAGCGCTGAGGAATGCTGGGTTACAGAAAATGGGATTGTTATTTCTGAATTGAATAATGCTATTAAGCACCTTGATACATGGATGGCTAAAGAAAATGTGTCCACTAATTTGTTGAACTTTCCTTCAGCAAGCTATATTTTAAAAGAACCTTTGGGTGTTGTATTAATCATTGGGCCATGGAATTATCCTTTTCAATTACTGATAAATCCATTGGTTGGTGCCATAGCGGCAGGCAATTGTGTTGTATTAAAGCCGAGTGAATTTGCTCAGGCAATATCGGCGGTGATGAAAAAAATTATTGAAGAAACTTTTGCTAAAGAGTATATTTTGTATGTGGAAGGAGACGGTGCCGTTGTAATACCGGAAATGATGAACAACTTTCGCTTTGACCATGTGTTTTATACTGGTAGTACAGCCGTTGGTAAAATCATTTATAAAATGGCGGCAGAAAAATTAGTTCCGGTTACGTTGGAGTTGGGTGGAAAAAGCCCCTGCATAGTAGAAAATGATGCCAACATAAAAGTAGCAGCCAGGCGCATTGCACTAACCAGTTTCAGCAATTGCGGACAAATGTGTGTAGCACCGGATTACATATTGGTTCATGCAGAGAAGAAGGAAGTGTTTATTACAGCTTTGAAAGAAGCATTAGTGCAGTTTTATGGAACTAACGCAAAAAAGCATGAAAATTACGGCAGGATTATTAATGAAAAGCAATTTGACAGGCTGGTAAAATATTTATCACAGGGAAAAATAACACATGGCGGCAATTGTGATAAAGCTGCATTGTATATTGAACCAACTATTTTGGAGAATGTGAATATGGATGACTCCGTAATGAACGAAGAGATTTTTGGACCAATACTTCCTGTTATCTCCTTTAGTACAAAAGAAGAAGCACTCAAGATTATTGAACGAAATAAAAACCCGTTGTCATTTTATGTATTTACTTCTTCATCAATAAAAGAAAAAGAATGGCTTAACAGTGTAGCTTTTGGGGGAGGCTGTGTAAATAATGCAAGCTGGCACCTCACTAATCATCATTTACCATTTGGCGGAAGAGGCTTTAGCGGCACAGGACAATATCACGGTAAAGCATCGTTTGATGTTTTCTCACACAAAAAATCAATCATGAAAACGCCCACATGGTTTGATCCTGCTATAAAATATCCACCATTTAAAGGGAGGATGAAATTGTTTAAATGGGTGATTAAATAAAACAAACAGGGAGTATAAGTGTTTATTTATTGATATTTTATACTCATTGCATTCCAATAATATGACCATTCGCCAAAGCTTTCTCAAAACTGTTTACCCAATATGGATGTGGCTGCTGCATCTTGTAAAAAAAGACAGGGATATTCTCAACAATGAAAAAAAACAACCTTCCATTTCTTTTTACTCCCTCAAGGCAATAAACGGCTATGGCAGCTTGTTTGATTTTTCTGAATTGAAAGGAAAAAAGGTGATGATTGTAAATACAGCTTCTGATTGCGGCTTTACAAGACAATATGAGGAACTCCAGGAAATATATAAGCAATATAAAGACAGGCTTGAAATAATTGCTTTTCCGGCAAACAACTTTGGGGCACAAGAACAGGGAACGGATGAACAAATAGCAGCGTTTTGTAAAAACAATTACAGCATTACATTCCCGGTAATGTCAAAAAGCAATGTTGTTATTTCTGCAGAGCAAACACCCGTTTACCAGTGGCTCACCAATCCATATAGTAATGGTTGGAATAGCAAAGCTCCCTCCTGGAACTTTTCAAAATATTTAATAGATGAAAAGGGAAAGCTTATTAATTATTTTGGCCCAGCTATTTCGCCACTAAGCTATGAAGTAACAAGTGCGATTGAAAAGGGATAAAACAGCCTTTACTCCACAACTGTGCTAAAAAGAAAATCATATTTTTTACCCTGCTCAGGGTATTTTATTGCCCAACCATTTTTTTATCTTACAAAAAAATAAAAATGAAAAACTTATTTGTATTGATTTTAATGTTGGCATGCACAGGGCTTTCAGCACAGCTAAAGCATATTGAGAAAAGCTTAACTGGAACACAGGTAAATTTTGCCTGCAATTTTTTTGACAATAGTGTTAAGTATATACCACCGCCTGCTGAGGGTGTGAAAGAAGAAGATGCAGACAAATGGATGAGGGGCATGGTAAATAAGATAGTGGATGTTACTGGATTACAAAACCGATACCAGTTACGGGCAATGAAAGATTACAATAACTGTTCTGCTATTTGCCTCAATAATAATATTGGGCAGGAAAGATTTATACAATTTGATAAAGCCTTTTTAGAGACGTTTCAAAAAAAAACCAATAATAAGTGGTTTGTATTTGGTGTATTGGCTCATGAAATAGGCCATCATTTAAACGGGCATACTTTAGAAGGTGTTGGCAGCCGGCCTAATAAAGAAATTGAAGCAGATGAATTTGCTGGTTTTGTAATGAGAAAACTTGGCGCTACATTGGCTGAAGCACAAGGCATTTTTAATTTTATGAGTAACACAGAAGGCCCACCAACGCATCCTGTAAGGGCAAAACGATATGCAGCCATAAAGCGTGGGTGGGATAAAGCAGCTGGAAAAATTACTTTAGAGACACTTACATTCAACGACGCTGACAATAAAGATTTTGCTGTGAGGAGCTTGATGCTTGCCAGGAAACAATTTAGTGCAGATGATAAAATGAAGTACATTAACCGGGCTCTTTCTTTTGTGCCTGATTACGCAGAGGCATGGAGTGAAAAAGGATTAGTATTTGCACAGATGAAAGAATATGACAGCGCTGTTTATTATTGCAATGAGGCAGCAAAGCTGGAAACCGAGGTGGGCTTATTGCGCCTGAACCTTGCCAGGGTACTATACAAAGCAGGCGATTTGGATAATGCAATTCTTTATACAAACGATGCTATATTTCTTAAGCCAGCGTTTGCTGCTGCTTATGCATTTAAGGGTTTGCTTTTGCTGGAAAAAAAAGATTTCACTGAAGCAGAAAAAAATTGCGACGCCGCTCTAGCTATAAGACCGGATACAAACTTTGAACTTGCCGATATACTGGAAACGAAAGCAATTGCTATGTATGAATTGGGCAGGAAAAATGAGTCGGTGGAATACTTTGAAGCAGCAAAAAAACTAAACCCCCTTAGTTTACGAATTGGTAATTATATGAATTCGAAAAGGAAAGAGTAATAAAAAAAGAAGCCCCGGTAGATACCGGGGCCGTTTACCAAAACTAACTGCTTATGAGAAAATCTTAATTTAATTGTTGTTATTGCTTACTAATACGCAAATGAAGTGCCGAAAGTTTTTTTAATCCTGTTAAATCTTTCATAACAGCTTTCGCAATTTTCACTTGCTGATGATATAACGAAAAAAAGAACTGGGTATTGTGAAACAGCTTTTATTTTTTATTTAACCGCTCCTGTTTACGACACAAAGTTATATCAATCGTTTAAGCCCAAAGCAGTATAAGCTTTAGTAAACAGTTGCTTTAACAATAATTTAAAAAGAACTTCAATGCTACTGGCGTTTATCATTTCATAAAACCTTTTATCATATCCATCAGGCCGCCGCCACTGCCTGTTTGAGCCTGCTGGGCGCCTCCAGTAACTTTGCTGACTATATCACTCAACTCTACCTGGCCGTCACCATCGCTGTCAAGTCCACCGCCACCGGTAAATTTGTTGAGAATGCCGTTAAAATCAAAGCCACTGCCGCCAGCCTGTTGTTGACCACCACCTGTAAGAGAGCTAATAATACTGTTCATATCAAAACTGCTGTCGTTAGGGTCTTTTGTTTTGCCAATAAGGCTGCTGATAACACTTGGAATAAGATTGCCTGCAATACCACTTGCCTGGTTGCTGCTGATACCATGGTCGTTGGTTAATTTGTTAGTGAAGTTGCCAATAATAGATTGTACGATTGGGTTGTTCATTAAACTGCCCAGGCCACCACCACTACCGTTGCCTACTCCACTAAACATTGATAAAACATTTTGTAAGCCACCACCAGCTAAGGCACTTTGTAACCCGCCAGCTACCGAGTCTGTAGCTGAGGCCAGCACCGCTTCGTTTTGTTCGTTTGGAACTTCAGGGTTGTTAATTACTGCATCAAAGCCTTGTTCTTTCACAAGGTTAAATAAGTTTTCGATCATGATAATTTGATTTTTTGTTTTTAAATGTAATGCGTTCTTTTCAGAATTCATAGCATTTGACTTTAATAAATTATCACCGGTTGCATATTGTACAACAATCAAAAGCTTAATTCTGCACAGCTAATTTTTCTGCATTTTCTGCAAACTGAAGAGCTTCAATAAATTCCTGCACCTCACCATTTAATACCTCACCGAGGTTGTAAACAGTAAGGCCAATACGGTGGTCAGTAACACGGCCCTGGGGGAAATTATAAGTGCGGATTTTGGCACTGCGGTCGCCGGTACTAACAAGACTCTTTCTTCTTTTGCTAATTTCTTCTTCTGCCTTGCGTACTTCTTCATCATACAATTTTGTACGCAGCATTTCCATGGCTTTCATTTTATTGCCAAGCTGAGTACGTTCAGTTTGGCACACCACCACAATGCCTGTTGGTTTATGGGTAAGAAAAACTTTTGTTTCCACTTTGTTTACATTCTGACCACCTGCACCGCCACTACGGGCTGTCTCCATTTTTACATCGCTTTCCTTTAGTTCAAAATCCACTTCTTCTGCTTCTGGCATCACTGCCACGGTGGCAGCACTTGTATGTACCCGGCCGCTGGCTTCTGTATCGGGCACACGCTGAACACGGTGTACACCACTTTCAAATTTTAATGTGCCATACACATCATCTCCTACCACTTCCACCTG
>CAZBTD010000012.1:0-19327 GCA_964494815.1 uncultured Ferruginibacter sp.
ATGCGTAATTATTTAGACGAACTGAACGAACCCCAGAGAGAAGCGGTTACCCATATTGACGGCCCATTGATGATTATTGCCGGTGCAGGCAGCGGCAAAACAAAAGTGCTTACCACACGTATTGCCCACCTGATGGCAAGCGGCGTGGATGCGTTTAATATCCTGGCATTAACCTTTACCAACAAAGCGGCGAAGGAAATGAAAGAAAGGGTGGAGAAAACGTTGGGCAACAGCGAAGCAAGGAATTTATACATCGGCACTTTCCATAGTGTGTTTGCAAGGATACTGAGGGGCGAAGCCAACAAGATTGGCTACCCCAACAACTTTACCATTTATGATACGGATGATGCCAAGAGTGTGTTGAAGACAGTTATCAACGAACTGGAACTGGATGATAAAATTTATAAACCCAATACAGTTTACAACCGTATCTCATCTGCAAAAAACAGTTTGGTAAGCCCGAAAGAATACATGGAAGACTGGTCTTTGAAGCAGGAAGATGACAGAAGTAACCGCCCCATGACTGGAAAGATTTATGATGCGTACAACAAACGCTGTTTTAAAAACGGCGCTATGGATTTTGATGACCTGTTGTTTAAAATGTATGAGCTGCTGAAGAACTTCCCGGATTCGTTAAGTAAATACCAGCGCAAGTTTAAATACATCATGATTGATGAGTACCAGGATACCAATACTTCACAATACGAAATCATCAAGCTGCTGGGCGCCATGCATGAAAATATTTGTGTGGTAGGCGACGATGCACAAAGCATCTATAGCTTCCGTGGCGCCACCATTCAAAACATATTACAGTTTGAAAAAGATTATGAAGATGTAAAAGTGGTGAAGCTGGAGCAGAACTACCGCAGCACAAAGAATATTCTGAATGTAGCAAATGAAGTAATTGGCAACAACAAAAACCAATTGCCAAAAACCTTATGGACCGACAAAGGCGAAGGCGATAAAATAAAATTAGTCCGCACAGCAACTGATAATGAAGAAGGGAAGTTTGTTGCGGATACGATACAGGAACAAAAACTCCGCAACCATTACCGCAACAGCGACTTTGCCATTTTATACAGAACCAATGCCCAAAGCCGCAGCTACGAAGAAAGCCTGCGCCGGATGAATATTGCTTATCGCATTTATGGTGGTGTATCATTTTACCAGCGCAAAGAAATAAAAGACTATATCGCTTATTTAAGAGTGGTGATAAACCCCAACGATGAAGAAGCGCTGAAACGCATTATCAATTTTCCGGCAAGGGGCATTGGTAAAACAACGATTGATAAAACAGTGCTGATTGCCAATGAAAATAATTACACCATGTGGCAGGTGCTGGAGAGTGCAGCATTCCATGGTTTTAAAAGCGGCTCGCTGGAAGCCATCAGCAATTTTGTGACGATGATAAAAATGTTCCAGAGTGAATTAGAGAAAAAGAATGCTTATGATTTAGCTGTGATTGTTGGCAAAAGCACACAGATAGTAAAAGAATTGTTCAACGATAAAACAACAGAAGGCGTAGCAAGGTATGAGAACGTACAGGAATTGCTGAACTCCATAAAAGAGTTTACCGAAACGCCGATGAATGAAGAAGATGGAGAGGTTGGAGATAAAGGACTCGGCACTTTTTTGCAGCAGGTTTCTTTATATACCGATGCAGATAATAATAAAGACGATGCAGACAGTGTGAAACTAATGACGATACATGCGGCGAAAGGGTTGGAGTTTGATTGTGTGTTTGTTGGCGGGTTGGAAGAAACATTATTTCCCAGTGGCATGAGCATTAATACAAGGGAAGAACTGGAAGAGGAAAGGCGTTTGTTTTACGTGGCCATCACAAGGGCAAAGAAAAAACTCTGGCTTACTTATGCCAATGCCCGTTACCGCTTTGGGCAACTGCAACAAAATGACCCCAGCCGTTTTATTGAAGAAATGCCGAATGAATATCTTGATAAGAGTTTTGCCGGCGGCGGTGTACGCAATCAAAGCCAGGGCAATCTCGGTGGAGGATGGAACAGGAGTGCCTTTGACAGGATGAATGGAGGTGGCAGGGAAGAAAAAAGCAAACCTTCTTATTTAGTACCTACAAGGCCGCAAACAAAAGAGCATACGCCTACAGCCGATTTTGTTGCCAGCGATACATCTAATTTACAGGCAGGGCAAAAAGTAGAACACCAAAAATTTGGCTTTGGCGAAGTGCTGAAGATGGAAGGCGCTGCACACAACCCTATTGCCACTGTAAAGTTTGAATTGAATGGTGAGAAGAAGATAATGCTGAATTATGCAAAGCTTAGGATACTGGGATAATTATTAAATAATTACTTCCAGTTTAAACCCAGGCCTGCCTTCTACACTTTCAAGGTTAAAACTGCCATTAAGTGCTTCTGTTTTTTCCTGGATATTGCTAAAGCCTTTGCCGTATTGTATTTGTTTCAGGTTAATACCTATGCCATCATCTTCCACTACCATGTGGATTTTTTTATCCGCCATAAATACTTTTACCTGCACATTTCGGGCATCAGAGTGTTTTAAAATATTGAGCAGCTGCTCCTGCACAATACGGTACAACACTGTCTGTATATCAAGATTAGCCAGTTGGCTTATTTTTTCATCTACATAAATATTGTAGCTGATAAACCGGCTTTGCTGTGTATGCTTGAGCAAATCATTTAATGCGGTTTCAAGGCCAAGATCGTTCAGCATTACCGGCGACAGCCTTTTAGCTATTTCAGTAATACCATTCATTGAATCAAGCAACAGGCCCTGAGCCTCTTGCAGCCATACCATACCAGCAGGTGTTACGTGGTGTTTAGCCTGCGACAGGTGCATATTAATAGCCGCCAGCACCTGGTTGATATTTTCGTTGAGCGCTTCACTAATATTTTTTCTTTCATTTTCTTCTGCCTGGAAGATTGCTTTCAGCATGGCCCGGTGGTGATCCCTGCGTATCTTTTCCAAATCCTGCTGCAGTACATCAATTTCTGTAAGGTCCTGCATAGTACCGATAAGGCGGAGCGTATTGCCCTTATCATCCCTTACCACAAACAGCCTGTCGAGTATTAATTTATAATTTCCGTCTTTGCACCTGAACTGGTATTTGCCCCACCACACAGATTTGGTGCTTGCCATCACTTCGTCCACTTCTGTTATCACCCTTTTTTTATCCTGCGGATGCAGGTTATTGCGCCACCAACTTTCATTATCGGCCATTTCTTCGGGCAAATAGCCCAGCAAATCGGTCATGCCATCGTTGTAAAAACTTTCTTTGGTGTAAAAATCATATTCCCATATGCCTTCTTTGGTAGCAATAGAAAGCAGTTGAAAACGATTAATAGAGGTAAAGTAATCTTCTGTATGTGTTAATTCAAAACCGCCCAGCAGCGTTTCTTTCATGGCTATTTATTTTAGGGGACAGTAAAAACAAAATTATCCTGACGATTATAATGATTTTCAAAAATAAACAAACTAATGTCTATTGTAATTAATAAGACTTGGAATAATAAAGCAGCGCTCCCACATCGCCAAAAACCATTTCTTTTTTATCAGCTTTATATATAAATAATTGCCAGCTAAATTCGCCGGCAGTAATATCAAGGCCGGCATTAGTAACCCTAATATTGCATGGCAGCATGATTGATCTGTCAGTTTGGTAAAATGTGATTTCGCCAGTAGCAGTATTTTCGCCTGTGCTGTCGGTTATTTTTAAATAGGTAATAATATTTACCGGTGGATTTATTGCTCCGGGCTTTGCCAGTTTCCTGTACACCATCCATTTGCCAAGTACATCCTGTAACAGCACAGGAATTGGGTCGCTAAACTCATCTTGCTTTACCAATACCTTACCATAGCTTTCAAAATGGTATTGCTTTGTTCTTTTCAATGTATGCAGAAACCCTTCCTGGTTGTCTAATACCATTATACTATCTGTTAACGAAACCACGGTATATACATCCCCTGCCGCCAATAAAACATTGGGGGCTTCAATCGCCGCTTCCCCTCTCATATTAGAGGTTGTTCCGTTACGGGTAATTACTCTTCCGGTATCGGTAAAATGAAGGTAAACCGTATCGGTAAAATCCAACAGGTTGTTGCTGTTATCTGTGCGGTATGTTTCCTGCCATTTTCCATTAAACTGGCCTATGTTGTATAATGGGCCTTTCTTTTTTGCCCGGCCAGTTTTATCTTTCGATACATCAATTGGCGGCATTCCTTTACGGATTACTTTTTGCGCCAGCAATGGTGTTAAAAACGAAATAAGCAGAAAAGATAAAAGCGTTTGTTTCATTTTGCAATAAATATGGATTTGTAAGAAGCAATTTGCAACCATGGCGTTGCACACAGTCCGGTAATTTTTCCCTAAAAGCTATCGCAGCTATAAAGATAAAAATTACATTGATACACAGGAGAATTGTTACGCAACCGTTGCCGCTTTTCCGAAATTGGAAATTATACCCGGCAAAACTCCCGTGATAAAACAAAATAACCGGGTAACCGTTAAATTTGCAGTATTAAATTTCTTTTTTATGATCAAGACAGGCAGCACCATTATCAGCATTTATACTGAAATGACTCCTAACCCGGAAACAATGAAATTTGTGGCTAATAAATTGTTGTATCCCGGTAAAAGCATCGACTTTCCTGATGAAGCCAGTGCCACTGCCTCTCCATTAGCGCAGGAGTTGTTTACATTTCCTTTTATAAAATCTGTTTTTATAGCCAGCAACTTTATTACTTTAACAAAAACAAATGATACCGGCGACTGGCAGGATGTAATACCAACTATTAAACAATTTTTGAAAGAGTACCTTGAGGAAGGCAAAGTGGTGGTGAATGAAGAGGCTGTAGCAACCATGAAAACGGAAAGCAGCAATGCTGTGAGTGAAGATGATGACGACGTAGTAAAACGCATCAAAGAATTATTGGAGAATTATGTGAAGCCTGCTGTGGAGATGGATGGCGGCGCTATACAATTTAAAAGCTATAACGAAGGCACTGTAAACCTGATGCTGCAGGGAAGTTGCAGTGGCTGTCCATCATCTATGATAACTTTAAAAAGCGGCATTGAAGGAATGATGAAGCGTATGATACCAGAAGTGAAGGAAGTGGTGGCAGAAGCAGAATAAGCTACAAAATGATTAACTATAAGTAAAGCAGCTGGTTTCAGCTGCTTTTTTATTTTACTCAAAAATTTTAAACAAGTACAAAGCCATTCATCAAACAATAAATAATGTGCTTTACTGTATTTGCCCTTTATCCACTTTCTCCGGCTGTGTGCCTTTTTAATAACTACTTTTCTTTTTTAAAAAACACCTCATGCGTTTATTTTTATCAGCAATTTTTGCTTGCAGTATAGCCTCTTTGTCTGCACAGCCTCTTTTTGTATCAAGAGATATACAAAAGGCATATAAAAACCAGACAAGGTCAACAGACGGAAGGCCGGGAAAAAACTACTGGCAAAATAAAGCCAGTTATACCATCAGTATTACCGCCATGCCGCCAGATAGAAATATCAAGGGAACAGAAACTATTATTTATACCAATAACAGCCCGGATTCGCTGAAGCAACTGGCCATAAAACTTTTTCTAAACAGCCATAAGCCCACAGCGCCAAGAGATTTTCCAGCATCGCCTGATTATCTCACTTCCGGGGTGCATATTGATGCCATGTATATTAACGATATAAAAACAGACTGGGAAGGTGCCGATGCCTTTTACACAGTAGAGAAGTTGACATTGAAAAAACCACTGGCACCTAAAGAAAGCGTAAAAATAAATTTTGAATGGCACTATGAAATTTCGAAAGAAAGCAGCCGTGAAGGAATGATTGATTCCACTTCATGGTTCTTTGCTTACTTCTACCCCCGTGTGGCAGTGTATGATGATTATAATGGCTGGGATAATATTGATTTTACTGAAAGCCGGGAGTTTTACAATGACTTCAATAATTATGATGTAACAATGAAAGTGCCGGCGAATTATATTGTATGGGGAACAGGCACATTGCAACAGCCCGAAAAATTACTGCAGCCCGAAATACTGAAACGCTACCAGCAATCTTTAACATCCAATGATGTCATAAACATCGCCACACAAAATGATTTATCAAACAAAAAAGTAACTACACAAAACGAAGCAAACGAATGGCATTTTACCTGCAGTGATATTTGCGATGTGGCATTTGGCATAAGCGATCATTATGTATGGGATGGCAGCAGTGTGGTAGTAGATGATGCTACTGGCCGCCGTGCAAGTGCCCAGGCCGCTTACAAAAACGAAGCGAAAGATTACCATCATGTATCAAGATTTGCAGCACATTCTTTAGATTGGTTTTCTCATAACTGGCCGGGTGTTGCTTATCCATATGAAAAAACGACCATCTTCCAGGGTTTTGCAGACATGGAATATCCTATGATGGCAAATAACAGTTCTTTTCCTGATACCACGTTTTCAAAGTTTGTAGCCGACCATGAAATAGCACATACCTATATGCCGTTTTATATGGGCATTAATGAAACCCGGTACGGATTTATGGATGAAGGCTGGGCAACTGCATTGGAATATTTAATTGGCATAGCAAATGTAGGAGCAGAGAAAGCGGAAGAGCTTTTTAAACGCTTCAGGGTAAACAGGTGGATAAACAGTAATTCACCATCGCAGGCGATCCCGATTATTATGCCTGCCGATGCATTGGCAATTAAAGGCTTTGGTAATAATATTTATGGCAAAGCCGCTGTTGGCTATTTAGCCATGAAAGATTTATTGGGTGATGAATTATTTAAAAAATGTTTGCAAGAGTATATGAACCGCTGGAACGGAAAGCACCCAATGCCATGGGATTTCTTTTACACTTTTAATAATGTAAGTGGTAAAGATTTAAACTGGTTTTGGAACCAATGGTTTTTTGAACCCAGCTATATCGACCTTGCATTAAAAAATGTAAAGGCAGCCGGTAAAAAATATACACTCTCTATTGAAAACATTGGTGGCATGACGGCTCCCGTTAATGTAGTATTGAATTACAAGGACGGCAGCAAAGAAACCATTCACCAGACACCGGCGATATGGCAAAAAAACCAGAAGCTTGCCACTGTAACAGTAAATGCACGGAAAACAGTAGATAGTATTGTACTTGAAGGCGGCATTTATATGGATGCCAACACAGATGACAATAAGTGGAAAGCGAAATAAAAAATGGGGCGATGTTACTGCCCCATTTTTTAAGAAACTCTTTCTTAACAACCGTAAAAGAATTGTTCACTTACTATTTTACCGTCCTTTACTTTGTACACACAAACTTCTTCCATTTTTACACGGCCCATTCCCTTCATCGTACAATCAAGACCCATAGTACAGGTGAGATAATCTCCGCCAACCAGCACATCACTGCACCAGCCGCCATGAATTTCTTCCACCATTTCCTGGAACTGCCTGCCTTTTTCTTTTATCGCTTCTTTGCCTTTCACTGTTTGTAACCCTGGCGATCCCTCCGGTTCAATACTTACTGCATCATCAGCAAATAATTCTGCCTGTACTTCATCCCACTTGTTTTCTTTAAACAATGTGTTCATACGGTTTGCCACTTCCTGTGGTGTCATCACTTTTTCAGCAATCATAATTGTAAGTTTTTATTTATAAAAAATTTAGAAGAGTAAGGTCGTAAATAGTTTTATCAAATGAAAGAAGAATATTTATGAACGGCTGTTATTTTAGTGTTATGCAATAGGCTACATTTGAAAAATTTTTTTGTTGACGCTCCCGGAAATATACAGGCAGTTTATCGCAGATATAAAAATTACACGCTGGCAGGAGTGGGTAAGTACCATTACACAAATTGCCAGCGTATGGTATGCAAGAAAAAACAATGTGCTTGTTTATCCAACAGGTATTATTGGCGTATTGCTGGCAGCGTATGTATATTTCTTCTTAATTCACCCGCCATTGTATGCAGATGCGTCGTTAAATATTTATTATTTCATTATGAGTGTATATGGCTGGTACAATTGGGTGCAAAAAAAAGACAGCTCTCATTACACATACCCTATAAGCTGGTGCAGCAAAAAAGAGTTATCAGTGGGCATTGGTTTCTTCTTTTTCTTCTGGGTTGTCATCTACTTGGTACTTACAAATTTTACCAACAGCAACACGCCGCTGCTTGATTCGCTGGTATCAGCATCAGCCATTACTGCTATGTGGTGGATGGCAAAAAGAAAAATTGAGAACTGGCACGCCTGGATATTTTCTAATATCGTTGCCATACCGCTTAATTTTTATAAAGGCTTAATGCTGTTTACACTCATGTACATTTTATTTTTGCTGATGGCATGGTGGGGCTATAAAGAATGGAAAACAAAAATTACTTATGAAAACAATTAAAAAGATTGTAGTTGTTGGGCCAGAGAGTACCGGAAAAAGCACCCTCTGTGAAAAATTAGCCGCACATTATAATACCATTTGGGTAAAAGAATATGCCCGGGAATATTTATTGGCACATGGTACTGATTATACTTTCGAAAACTTATTGGATGTGGCCAAAGGGCAGCTACGGATGGAAGAAGAAGGCATTGCCGAATTGACAATAAAACTCCAATCGGGAAAAACCAATTTGCCACTTTTCATAGATACCGATCAGTATGTTTTGAAAACATGGTGTGAATTTGTATTTGGCCAATGTCACCAATGGATACTAAATCAAATTGTAGAGCGTAAATATGATTTGTATTTTTTAGCCAATGTGGATGCTCCATGGGTAAAAGATGAATTAAGGGAATACCCCGACTTTGAAACCAGGGAAAAATTATACCATCATTACAAAGACATATTAGTAAATCAAAATGTGCCCTGGGTGGATATTAACGGTACTTATGAAGAACGGTTGCAAAAAGCAATAGCGGCTGTAGATAAAATATTAATTGATTAAATTTTTTGAACCATCTCCCTCACCAAATCATTTTCAAAGCCACGCTGCAGTAAAAAATCCTGCAGCTTTCTTTTTTTGATAAATATATTTTTTTCGCTTTTAAGTGTTTTGAGTTTTTGTGCGGTTAATTTTTCAAATGTTGTTTCATATTCATCGGCATTAATACTATTTAGTGCTTTTTTAATGCAATAATCACTTACTTGTTTTTGTTTCAGCTCATACTTTATTTTCACTTTGCCCCATTGCTTCATCCTGAATTTGCCTCCGGTAAAATGAATAGCAAATCGTTCCTCATTTAAATAATCTTCTTCAATAAGTTTGCTGATGATATTATCTGCATCCTCTCCATACACGGCATAACCGTATAACTTCTCTTTTACTTCGCTATGACAACGCTCCTGGTAAGTACAGTATTGTTTTAGTTTTGGAAGCGCCTGTTGCGGCGTAAGTTTTTGTGGTTGCAAGGTTTATTATTTATAAGGGTAAAATTAAAACTTAACATACTTATCCATCAGTTTTATATCAATACCTTTTGCCCTTGCTTTTTTAGCCTGCCGCCGCAAGATAAATTCAAAAATACTCATCCATCCAGGCAAGTTGCTTTCGCTGATATCAAACAACCAGGCAAGCGCCAGCCTGTCTTTAGGAAAACCATTTGGCCTGCATAAGCCATCGCCAGCCAATCCATAGCTAACCTGGAGTGATTGTTCAAAACCACGACTGGCTGGCCTCAACTCAACTAAAAATTTTGCTGGCTTGCCACTCCGGTTGCGAAAGAGGTGATTAATGTTTGCTTTGGCTGTTGCGGCGTCACCATTTTTCAACGTATAAATTGTTTTACCCAATTGCACCTCCACTTCTCCTTCCATTACGGTAAATTTTTCTGAATAGGTTTTATGATAATGTAAACCAACTCCGCCACCATCAGCCAACTCCACTTCCACCAACGTGTACTCACCGTTTGTATCAACAGATGTTTTTAAAAAAGTAACCGTATCCTTTTGAATGGGGTTATAAATTTTTCGTTCCATAATTTTTAGGGTTATATACTGTAAAATTACAGGTATGGATTTTTGATACGTCACCAACAGCCTGTTTTAATAAACTTCTATTACAGATATTTGCATAAAGCTGCCATTTGACTATTCACATAACAACACATAAGAACATTGCAGGCTGTGCTGCTCAGTGGGATGATTTTTTACCTTCAGGCCATCATTTAAAAAGCAGGCACCTGCTTGCATTTGAAAAATCAGCAGTTGCTGATGTTGAAAATAATTATGTATTTGTTTTTGAAAAAGGGAAACAGGTTGGCATACTTTACCTGCAGCAATTTTGTTTTCAGCACAAACATTTGAACTTCGGCAATGGCAGCGCTACTACTGCCAAACTTATAAAATGTTTTCTGCCTTCAAAACTTTTCATTCTTGTTTGCGGCCACCTGTTCAGAATAAATTTCCAGGGCTTCTATTTTAAAGAACCTGCACACAGGCAATTGGTATTTGATGCAATAAAAATCTTTACAAAACAAAATGGAAATCCTGCCGGTATCATAGTAAAAGATTGTAACCAGGTATTTGTTGAGCAAAGTTGCAAACCCTGGGGTTACCGTTTCTTTAGCGGTGATGTAACGATGGAAATGGAAAGGAAGAAGCGCTGGAATGATTTTGAAGACTACATAAAAGATCTGCAAAAAAATTACCGGCAAAGAGCAAAAAAAATAATTGCTGCATTTGCAGGGGTGGAAACAAAGCAGTTAAATGCGGATGAAATAAAAATCAATACCGAAACGATTGAACAATTATATTGGAATGTGGTAAATAAGCAAACCGTAAAGCTGGGTACTGTGAATGCAGCTTATTTTTATGAATTAAAAAAAGACCTGCAAGACAATTTTGAGTTTTACGCTTTGTATGCTGAGGGGAAAATGATTGGTTTTTATACTTTTATTTTTTATGATGTCGCAATGGAAACACATTTTATTGGGCTGGATTACGAGGCCAATATAAAATACAAAACCTATTTCAACATACTATTTGCAGGAATAGAAAAAATGATTGAATTGAAATTTGACAAGCTGGAATTGGGACGTACTGCCAGGGATGCAAAAGCAAATACAGGAGCCTTGCCACGGCAGGTATTTAATTATATTAAGATAAAAAACGTGTTGGCAGACATTACACTTCGGCACTTTTTAAACCGGTTCAACAAGGCTGAAAACATCAATCTTACAAAAAGAAACCCCTTGAAATGAAAAAGATAAATATTACGACCGCAATAGCCATTTTGCTGCTTACAGTTGCCGGGTACAGAATTGCAAAGCGGTATTTGTTTGTTCCCAAAATGAATTTTCAATCGGAGCAATTGACCATACTTGATAGCAAAGAAACCACTAGTGTAGAGGCATTAAAAGGAAATGTAGTAATTGTTTCCTGCTATCAAACATGGTGTGGTGATTGTGCAAGAGAAACTCCCTGGCTCAATGAGCTGGCTGCAAAAATTAACTCGCCGCTGTTTAAAGTAATCTATATCTCAAACGAAGCGGAAGAAAAAGTGAATCGCTTTAGAAAGCGCTTCGAGTCTGACAAAATAATTTTTGCAAAACATGAAACTCCACCAGACAAGTTGGGAATACGCTCTTTTCCCACTACTTTTTTATTAAATAAAAAGGGAGAGGTTGTAAAAACAAAACGGGAGAGATATAACTGGCTGGAAGATGAAAAAGAAATACGGGAGTTATTAGGTAATTAGACCTTTTTTTAACAATCGTTCCAGCTTAAAACAACAATTCAAATTACCGGCATTTATCTTTTTCCCTTTATCTTGCAACACTAAAAATTTTTATATGGAGTATAATAAATTGGTATCTATTACCGGTATTGGGGGATTGTTTGAATTGGTTGCATCAAAAGCTGATGGCGGCATTGTGCGTTCCCTTGAAGATAAAACAACAAAATTTGTAAGCAGCAGGCAGCATAGCTTTTCTCATTTGGAGAGCATTGAAATTTTTACTACTGGTGACAATGTGAATTTGGTCAACATTCTTACAGCAATGAAAGAAAGTAAGGAAAAACGCCCTGACGCCAATGATGCCAAAGCATTGAAAGCCTACTTTCAAAAAGTATATCCCACAATGGATTTTGAAAGGGTTTATACCAGCGACATGAAAAAAATGGTGAAATGGCTGGCTTTGCTGGAAGCAAATAACGTTGAAATAAAATTGTCGGAAGCACCAGCAGAAGACGCACCAGCGCAGGAATTGCCTAAAGCAAAAACGGCAGAGCCAAAACAAGTAAGTACAAAACAAGCGCCTGCTAAAAAGATAAATGCGCCACGTAAAATGGCATAATTAAACAGAACATTGACTTTTAACTTTTGATTCATTCAATGTACACTGCAAACATTCAAAGGCTTCCCCGCCATTTTGTTCCAACAGGTTTTGTATTGGCCGACTGGATTAGTATTAAGTCATACTTCGAATCTTTATTGAAAAAAGAAATCAATACTAAAGAAGATTTGGAGCAATGGCTACTGGACTTAAGTGAACTGGAAGCAGTAGTAAGTGAAGATGCCTGCTGGCGCCAGATAAAAATGACCTGTGATACAACAGATCCTTCTTTAGAAGAATCGTTTAATTTTTTCTGCACACAGATACAGCCACACATTCAACATTACGCTGATTTATTGAATAAAAAATTAGTAAATCACCCGTTGGTAAATGCATTACCGGTAAAAGAATACTTTACTTATCTACGCAGCATCAAAAAGAATATTGAACTGTTCAGGGAAGAGAATATTCCATTACAATCTGAGCTGGCTGTAATGCAGCAACAGTTTGGTGTCATCAGCAGCAAAATGACAGTAACTATTAATGGACAGGAATATACTTTACAACAGGCAGCAAAATTTTTAGAAAATCCCGATAGAAATTTAAGAGAAGAAACTTATAGGAAAATACAGGAGAGAAGATTGCAGGATAAGGAGCCACTAAACGATTTGTTCAACAGTTTAATGGCAAAGAGAAATGTACTTGCTGCTAATGCTGGATTTAGTAATTATACAGATTACCGTTTAAAAGAATTAGGAAGATTTGATTATGGCAAAGAAGAATGCTTTGCATTTCATGAAGCGGTGAAGCAGCATGTAACTCCGCTGGTAAAAGTGATTTATCAAAAGAAAAAAGAAAAACTTGGGTTAGATACTTTGCGGCCGTGGGATATTGAAGCAGAGCAGGAGGGTATAAAACCGCTTACGCCATTTACTACCGGTAAAGACCTTACAGAAAAAACTATTGAATGTTTTAACAAACTCCGTCCCTTTTTTGGTGATTGTATCAAAAAGATGGAAGAAATAAAGCACCTGGATTTGGAAAGCCGTAAAGGCAAGGCACCAGGCGGCTATAACTGTCCGTTGGCAGAAAGTGGCGCTCCTTTTATTTTTATGAATGCTGCCGGACAAATGCATGATGTAACAACCATGGTGCATGAAGGTGGCCATGCAGTACACTCCTTTTTGGCACATTCTCTAAAACTTACGGGCTTTAAAGAATATCCGATGGAAATTGCAGAAGTGGCAAGTATGGCTATGGAGCTTTTCAGTATGGAATACTGGGATGTTTTTTTTGATAATGCGGAAGAACTAAGAAGGGCAAAAGAACACCAGCTCGAAAGAGTAATCACCTTATTCCCCTGGATTGCTATTATTGACAAATTTCAGCATTGGCTGTATGCAAACCCCGGCCACTCTAATGAACAACGCACTGAAAAGTGGATGGAAATTTTAAGTGAGTACAGCGAAGGCGTTGTTGATTACAGTGGATTAGAAACTTACCGCAGCAATGCATGGCAGCGCCAGTTGCATTTGTATGAAGTACCGTTTTATTACATTGAATATGGCATTGCACAATTAGGCGCCATCGGCATGTGGATGCAATTCAAACAAAATCCTGAAAAAGCTTTGGATAATTACTGCAATGCGTTGGCACTTGGCGGTACAGCTACATTGCCTCACCTATATGAAACAGCAGGATTGAAATTTGATTTTTCACCAGCAGTGATAAAAGAGCTGATGGATTTTGTGAAAGTGGAATTAGATAAAGTGCAGTAACTATTTACAATCACCACACACACCATTCACCACCATTTCTGCATGTGATGGCCTGAAACCTTTTGGCAGTTTTACTTCCGGCACAGTTACTTCATCCAAACAAATAGTTTTATTGCACACATCGCAAATAAAATGTACATGGTTATCGTGATGATGGCCTGCTTCACAATTATCTTTGCAAAGAGCATATAAAATAGAATTGTCAGTGGTAGGTATGTGATGAATAATTCCCTTCTCAACAAAAGTATTCAGCGTACGGTACACAGTAACACGGTCGAAATTTTCACCGGTCTTTTCTTCAATGTCAGCGTGAGCCAACGCTCCTTCGCTGTTAATGAAAAGTTCCAGTATTTTCTTTCTTCCGTCAGTAACGCTAAGTTGGTTCTTTTTTAAAATTTCCTCTATCATATCTTCTCCTTTTCAGTATAATAACAATTAATTCAGGCTCCTGTTTTGATTTGTCTCTTTCAGCAATGCTTTTATATCCTTCAGTAATTTTTGCACTTCCTCTTCTTTTAATCCATCATAAATCCCTCTCACCCTTTGTTGTTTATCTACCAACGCAAATAACTGTGTATGTATAAATTCATCAGCAATATTTTTGAGTGTGTCTTTTTTATTGTCATCAATAACATAGCTGTGCCTTGCCATATTGTATAGTTCTTTTTTATCACCAGTAACAAAATGCCAGCTTTTGTTTGCAATGGCGTCCATTTGCAATGTTGTATCCTCCTCTATCCTGTACGAGCCATCTGGCTTTTGAATCAGTTTACCTGTCAGCATTTTTGTTTCGTACTCTTTTAATTTTTGCACTGAATCAACCTCGGGCATACATGTATGAGACAGAATCATAAAGCCTGCATTGTCTTTAAAAGTTTCATACACCCGCCGCATATTGGCATTCATTCTTGGGCAAATACTTTTGCAGGTGGTAAAAAAATATTCCGACACATATACTTTGCCATCCACATCCCTGTTGGCAATTGCCTTTCCATTTTGGTCGATAAAAGAAAATTCTTTCACATCGCTAATCACAGGCAGATTTGATTTTGAAATATCCGTTTGGGCAAATACATACAGAAAGTATGCAGCCAGTAATATGGCAAAAAAACCAACATACAATATCCATTTATTCTTCATTCAGTAAAATTTTTATGCAAAGCTACAGCCTTACTACTGCTAAAGCTTTTGTTTTTAAAAAAATGTAGTTTTCAAAACTTGCAACACTATTGCAAAAATACTATATTTGCAGTTCTTCAAAAAATGGAAGCAAAGTTTAACTGGGATATTATTGGCATTGCCACTTCTTTAGCCTGCGCTATTCACTGTGCATTGCTTCCGCTTATAATGACCAGTCTTCCATTGTTTGGTATCAATATCATTCACAATTTATTTTTTGAATGGACAATGATTGGCATTGCTTTTTTCGTTGGCAGTTATGCCTTGTTTCATGGATATAAAAAACATCATCGCTCCATATTGCCTGTTCTTATTTTTTCGATAGGATTTATCTTTCTTTTCTTAAAACAATTTTTTCATAACATTGAAAACTGGTTTTTAATTCCTGCTGTTATCCTTATTGTGAGCGCCCATTATTACAACTACCGGCTTTGCCACAAAAGCAAATGCAGTTCGCCACATCATAAACATTAATCGCTGTTTATCGGCTGATAAATATCATTATCAAAAATGCTGTTCGTCAACTTACAGTTATTATCCTCAATTTAGTTTTGGGAAAAATAAACAACATGGAAAAACACGATTTGCTGCATGAGTTTCCTCAATACAGAGAAAAGATTCATGAACTAAAAACAAGTAATCATCATTTTCGTAAACTATTTGATGAATATCATGAAGTAACCCACGAAGTACACCGTATTGAACAGGGAGCCGAAGCCACTACTGATGAAGTGCTGAATGGCCTTCGCTTAAAAAGGGTGCATCTAAAAGATGAGCTGTATAGACAACTGCAGATGCAATAAAGAAGATTTTGCTGATAAAATATAGCCTTTTTATAAATCCTCAAAGCGATATAATGGATCAATATCCGCTCCTGCCTTCATTTCGAACACAGGGTTTATAATGCCGTCTTTAAGGCTGTATACCCAACCATGCAGGTCGGGAGCATTGCGGTGTTTCCATGCCTTCTGAATAATAGAAGTTTTAGCAAGGCGCTGTGTTTGTTCTTTTACATTTAATTCCACAAGGCGGTCGGCTCTTTTATCTTCATCACTAATAATCTCCAGCTCTTCCCTGTTGTGACGATAAACATCTTTTATATTACGCAGCCACATATTCAATACCTGGTTGTAATTTTTATTGCCCATAGCTGCTCTTACCCCGCCACATCCATAATGTCCACACACAATAATGTGCTGCACCTGCAGGTGTACTACGGCATATTCCAGCACACTTAATAAGTTTACATCAGTATGAATAACGAGGTTGGCAATATTACGATGAACAAATATTTCTCCGGGCTCAGTTCCTGTGATTTCATTTGCCGGTACCCGGCTGTCGCTGCAACCTATCCATAAAAACTCTGGTGTTTGAATTTCTGACAGGCGCTGGAAAAAACTGGGATCCCCGTTCACTTTTCCCAAAGCCCATTTTTTATTGTTTTCTAATAATAGTTCGTATGGTTTCATATAACCGGTTTTTTCAAAAATAACATTAAATGAACTTATCAAGGCATTGGATACAATTCTAATGAAGTACAACCAGGCAGGCTAGTTTGATTTTTTTAACAATTAGGTAAAATGCCACGCTATATTGTTTAAAAACAGCATAATTGCATCAATTGCTCCTGCCTGGTAATAAACAGCTTGGCTACCAAAAACTAATGCACTATTTTGCAGCACAAATTATGAACAGGGGAAGAAAAACATATACACTTTTTCAAAAGACTACTTCCATTTTTTTGATGATAACGTTAACCTGGTTAACTGTGAGTTCCCCTTTTGTAGCCAAAGCCCAGCAGGAATTGGCCAAACAACAAAAAATGCAATCTGCCTGTTCTGCTGAAAACTGCAGTGGCTGCAACGAAGAAGAAAGTACCAATAATAACATTGAAGAGAAAGTACCTGGCAGTACTAATTTAGTTGAGGAGTTTCTTCATGACCATCATATCTCACATCATTTCGTGTCAGCCGTTTTCTTATATCACAAATTGGAAAACGCCGATAACTATACAGCCTTTCATGGCGAGCTGCTTGTTCCCCCACCCAATACTATAGCCTAATCTTTTAAATTATTGCTTCCCGGTGGTTTGCTATTAAAGCAGATGCAAAATCCGGATCGTTTTAACATTAATCATTTTCACTATGGCGCCGTTATCTTACCCGGTAACCGTCAAATAATATTTATACTAATGAGAAAGCATTCAAAAGAATTTTTAGAGAACCTAACCCCGGGCCAGGCCTTTGAAATTTTGGTTGAAGGAAACAAAAGGTTTATCGGCAATTTAAATAATGACCACGATCATCTTGAACTGATAAATCAAACCAGGGAAGGGCAATATCCTTTTGCCGTAATACTTAGCTGTATGGATTCCCGTACATCGGTAGAACTGATTTTTGATCAGGGCCTCGGCGACCTGTTTAGTATAAGAGTGGCTGGGAATATTGTAAACAATGATATTATCGCCAGCATTGAATATGCGGTGAAGTATGTAGGTTCAAAAATCCTGCTTGTACTTGGCCACACAGAATGTGGTGCTATTAACAGTGCTAAAAAAGGTGTAGCGGATGGCCATATAACTGACTTACTCAAACGTATTCAGCCCTCTATCAGCAAAGCCTTGCTGAGCGATACCGAATATATGTTTACAGATAAAGTAGCATACGCCAATGTAGAAAACAGCCTTGAAGAAATATTGAACCAAAGTGAAATTGTAAGGGATATGTTCAAAAAAGGACAGATAGGTATTGTGGGAGGTGTATATGATATTCACAACGGCCAGGTTGATTTTTTCAAGAATCTTACGCAAAAGAAAAAAGAAGCCAACAAAGAGGCAGTTAACATTTAAACAAAAGGACAAATGCAATTTTCAAAAAACCTGAAAACCGACCTGCCTTCGGGCCTTGTAGTATTTCTTGTAGCGCTTCCTCTTTGCCTGGGTATAGCGCTTGCATCTGGGGCTCCGCTTTTTAGCGGTCTTATCTCTGGCATTGTCGGCGGCATTGTTATTGGAGCATTAAGCAATTCGGCATTAAGCGTAAGCGGTCCGGCTGCCGGGTTGGCCACCCTTGTTGCCGGCGCCATAATTGCAATTGGAAATTATCCATTGTTTTTATGTGCTGTATTAATTGCAGGCATTTTACAGATCGTATTAGGTCTGGCAAAATTGGGAGGCATTGCTAACTATATTCCAAGTAGTGTTATTAAAGGCATGCTTACCAGTATAGGCATATTAATTATTGCCAAGCAAATACCCCATGCGTTTGGATATGATAAAGACGAGAAAGGAAATATCACCGAGTTGTTACCGTATGGCAGCGAAGACATGCATGAACTATTACAGCCTTTGCAGCATATTGAAGTTGGCATTACTATTATTTGTGTTGTGTCAATTGCAATAATGTTGCTTTGGGAAAAGCCATTCATAAAAAAGAGGTTGCCATTTGTTCCGGGAGCATTGGTGGCTGTAATTGCAGCGGTTATTATCAATCAAATTTGGGAAGCAACCGGCAGCAAACTGGCTGCAGAAAACGAACACCTGGTAAGGATACCTGTTGCAAACAATGCTGCAGAATTTTTTGGCTTTTTCACATTGCCGGATTTTAAAGGTTTTCTTGATGGAAAAGTAATAATGTATGGTGCATTGATTGCCCTTATTGCTTCGCTTGAAACATTACTCAGCATTGAAGCAATCGACAATCTTGATCCTGAAAGGCGTGTTACCAACACCAACAGGGAGTTATTTTCACAAGGCGTAGGCAATGCTGCTGCAAGTTTAATTGGCGGCCTTCCTGTTACGAGTGTGATAGTACGCAGCAGTGCCAATGTAAATGCAGGCGCTAAATCAAAGTTGTCTGCTATCATTCATGGTGTTTTACTGCTTGTTTGTATTATCCTTATTCCATCAGTGCTAAATAAAATACCATTGTCGGCGCTTGCTGCTATCCTTTTGCTTACTGGTTACAAATTAGCCAAGCCTTCTTTCTTTAAACAAATGTTCAGCAATGGTAAATACCAGTTTGTCCCTTTCATTGTAACAGTAATTGTTATTCTTGCTATCGACCTTTTTAAAATATATCCACCCGTAAGCGGCAAAGGCCTTGTGATTGGTGTGGGTGCCGG
>CAZBTD010000012.1:19427-47544 GCA_964494815.1 uncultured Ferruginibacter sp.
TGCCTTCGCAGCAGGCATTAAAGGATTTTATTCATCATAATTCGCTGCATGCATTTCAGCATTTGAAGTTTTATGAGGCCATTTTTACGGCATCAAAAATTTTTGGTTTCCAGGTTCACCTGCAGCTCACCGAATACAGGCAGTTGTTTAAAACAGGCCGTATAAGGCAAGATATTCTGGAAAAAATAATTGCCGAAAAAAAAGAAAATGTTATCGAGTGGAAAGAAAAGCTTACCAGTAAAACATATGACAGCATCAATCAGCCAAGAATTGGGCAATTAAGAAAATACTGGAAAGAAATATACCAGCTCGACATTGATAATAAGGTACACCCTTTACTCTTTCGTGTTCTGTGTGCCTTTCTTGACCAGGGCATTGCTGTTGAAAGTATGCCTGTGGCAAACAAAAATTTTACTGACAGCCTTAAAGAAATGGAAAGCGTCAGCCTGGTTAGTTTGTTCAAAACAAAATCCGTACGGCAAAAATTTATTTCAGGTAAATACAGCATTGATGAGTTATTAAAAACAATTGTTGGCAAAGAAGAATATTTTGAGCAATACTTGTTTGATCAGCAATTTGCCCATCATGGCTGGAGTGGTTTTGTAAGTGCTGTGGAAGATAATCCGCAAACACTACTCGACCGAAAAATAATAACTCTAAAAGAGTTGGTGGAGTTTGAATTATTACTTGAACTTGATGCCCTGCAATACAATCTTGGCAGTAATTGGCAACCACTGGCAAATAATGTAAACACTCCGCCTTGCAACTTATTTGAGCCTGTAGCTAAAACAGAGCTAGCGGAAGTAATTGAGTTGTGGCAGAATGCTTTTGAATGGAGTTATTATGATTCTGTTTTAAAGGGCATTCAAATATCAAACACTAAAGAAACAGGTGCTGCGGCAGAGCACACAAGAAGTTTCCAGGCTATTTTTTGTATTGATGAAAGGGAAGACTCTATCCGAAGACATATAGAAGCGGTGGATAAAAAAGCGGAAACATTTGGCGCTCCCGGTTTTTTTGGAGTGGAGTTTTATTTTTTACAACAAGGAAGTAAGTTTTACGATAAACTTTGCCCTGCGCCAGTAACACCAAAGTACCTTATTAAGGAGTATGAAGCAAAAGCGGTAAGGGAAGACGAACCTATCTACACTAAACATACTCATGGATTTTTTACAGGTTTTGCACTCAGCATCACTTTTGGTTTTTGGGCTTTTATAAAAACTCTTCTCAATTTATTCCGACCCACAATGAGCCCGGCTATTTCCAATGCCTACGGCCACATGGACATGCAATCTATATTAACCATCGAAAACAAAAGCACCGATGATGCAGAGAATGGTTTACAAATTGGATATACCATTGATGAAATGACCATAAGGGCAGAGAACTTTTTAAGGGGTATTGGTTTAATAAAAAATTTTGCACCCATTATTTACTTTGTTGCACATGGCAGCAGCAGCGCCAATAACCCACACCATGGTGCACACGACTGCGGTGCCTGCAGCGGACGGCCCGGCGCCACCAATGCAAGAGTACAATCATTCATTTTAAATCATAAAAAGGTAAGAGAGAATTTAGCAGAAAAAGGAATCTTTATTCCTGATACAACTCAATTTATTGGAACCATGCATGATACTGCTGCGGATGTAATGGGTTATTATGATGAAAATATTTTGAATCCAACAAATGCAAAGGAGCACCTCATCAACAAACAAAATTTTGAAACAGCGCTAAACCTGAATGCAAAAGAACGCAGCAGGCGCTTTGCATCAATCAACACCCGGCAGCAACTGGAGCAGGTACGCAAGGCTATTCATAATCGTTCGGTATCATTATTTGAACCAAGGCCCGAACTGGGGCATGGAACCAATACACTGGCTATCATCGGCCGCAGGCAAACTACCAAGGGGCTGTTTCTTGATCGCAGAGCTTTTCTTAACAGTTATGATTACAGAACCGACCCGGAAGGAAATATTCTCACTGCGGTAATGCGGCCTATTGGTTTGGTTTGCGGCGGCATCAATTTGGAATATTACTTTTCAAGAGTTGATAATATTAAAATGGGTGCCGGTACCAAACTGCCACATAATGTAATGGGGCTTTTTGGTGTGGCCAATAGCAGCGATGGCGATTTAAGGCCTGGCCTTCCCTGGCAAATGATAGAAGTGCATGACCCGGTAAGATTATTGGTAATTGTAGAGCACCAGCCAGAAATTGTATTAAAAGCCATTCAATCGTCGCCTGAAGTTTTTGAATGGTATAATAATGAGTGGGTGCACATTATGGCATTACACCCCATTGAACAGCATTTCTATTATTTTAAAAACGGGGCTTTTTCAAAATACGAAATCATTACAGATGAATCGGCGATAAAAACCATTCGCAATATGGAAGCTTTTATAGAATCGGCAAATGAAATGGAAACCAACCATATTGTACATGCAACAGAAGAAAACCTGCCGGTGTATTTGCTGGATTAGGCTTCGTTATAGGATGATGCAGGCACATTCCTGTATGAATCATATCATTAAAAAATATTTACAGGGAATATGAACCAACTGCTTGTACTGTTTATTGCCATTCCGTTAATTGCTTTTTTTATTACGCTGTTTTGGCAAAATAAAAACGAAAAGCCCATTGGCTTAATCGTACGGTTCACCAAATTATTTTACATAGTAGTATCTGTTTCTTTCTTCGTTTGGTGGATGTGGAACGGCCGTGTACCCGTTAGTTACAAACTTGCTACATTATACCAAACCGATCATTTTGTTTTTGCCGTTCATTTGCTGTATGATGAAATAACAGCGGTGTTCAGTATTGCAGGCGCAATGTTATTTTTTCTGGTAGCAACGTTTAGCAAATATTACATGCACCGTGATGAAGGGTACAAACGCTTTTTTAATACAATTCTCCTGTTTGCTGCCGCTTACAACTTCATTATATTGTCAGGAAATTTTGAAACCCTTTTTATTGGTTGGGAAATAAAGGGCATATGCTCATTCATACTAATTTCTTTTTACCGCAACAGGTATATGCCAGTGAAAAACGCATTTAAAGTAGTGAGCAATTACCGTACAAGCGATGTGTCGTTAATGCTTGCTATGTGGATGATGCACCACCTTACACATCAAAATATTTCTTTTTTGCAATTGGGTGAAGCCAAACAAATGGCTGCTGGCCACGGGCAGGAATCAATGGTGGTTTTTATTGTTTGTATGATAATACTTCCGGCAGTTATTAAATCAGCACAATTCCCTTTTACAAGCTGGCTGCCACGGGCAATGGAAGGGCCTACAACTTCATCGGCTATTTTTTATGGCTCTCTTAGTGTGCATATTGGAGTCTTCCTGTTGCTACGCACACATCCATTTTGGGAAGATATGTTGTGGGCAAAGATCACCATCATTGTTATTGGTGCAGTAACAGCAATTGTGGCTACGCTAATTGCACGGGTGCAGCCAACTGTAAAAACACAAATTGCTTATTCATCTGCTGCACAAATTGGCCTTATGTTTATCGAAGTGGCTATAGGGTGGCACTGGCTGGTGCTGTTGCATTTTGCCGGCAATGCTTTTCTTCGTACCTACCAAATACTTGTTTCTCCTTCGGTTTTAAATTACCTGGTACATCACCAATATTTTCACTACACCCCTCCACAACATAAACCTGTTTCAAAAATAAAAGCCTCATTGTATATACTGTCTATTAAAGAATGGAATTTGGATACGATTATGTTTACGTACCTGTGGTCGCCATTTAAATGGATAGGAAAAAAAATGCTCTTCCTTCAATCTGCAATAGCAATATTGATAATAATAATTATTGCCTCCGGCTTATTATTGTTGCAACAACTCTACCCTGCAGTTGCTGCTCCGTTTGGTTATATTTTTTCCATTGCATTAATGGGGCTTGCGCTGGCTGTCATTTTGTTTTCATTTGCCTACCGGCAGTCAGCTGTAAAGGCCTGGAGTTATTTATTAATCGGCCATTTTCTTATTATAACCGCCATATTGCTAAATACAGTTCACATCAATAATATTGAAATTGTGTTTTACGCAAGTGGTGTTGTTGTTGCTTTTTTACTGGGATATTACGCCCTGCAAAAAATAAAAAGTATTGATAATGATATTTCACTTAACCGGTTTCATGGGTATGTATATGAACAAGTAAATACAGGTTTTTTATTTCTGCTTGCTGCTGTTGGTATGCTGGGCTTTCCTGTCACAGCTGCTTTTATTGGTATTGATGTGTTTTTTACCTACGTGTACAGTCACCAGCTTGTGCTCATTACACTCATGGCGCTTTGCTTTGTGTTTATTGAATTGGCAGCCTTTAGAATACTGATACGGATATTTTTAGGTCCTCATAAAAAACTATATCATCCTGTTGCTTTCAAATCATCATAAAAAATACCGGCAATGTGCCGGTATTTTTTTAAGCGCTTTTATATGCTTAAATATTCAATCCACCACAGGCGCTAATAGTTTGCCCTGTGATATAACTTCCCATATCGCTTGCTAAAAACAAAGTAACATTGGCAATATCTTCCGCAGTACCAAACCTGCCAAGCGGAATACCTGTTTTGTATTTATCTGCACCTTCGCCATCTTTTAAATAACTTGTCATGTCTGTTTCTACAAAACCAGGTGCTATGGCATTGCAACGGATATTGCGGCTGCCCAATTCTTTTGCCACAGATTTTGTAAAACCAATTACACCGGCTTTACTTGCTGCATAACTGCTTTGGCCTGCATTACCCATTTCGCCTATTACACTGCTCATGTTGATAATACTGCCCGCTTTTGCTTTCATCATTGGCTTGATGACTTGCTTGGTCATATTGAAAACGCTGTTCAGGTTTATCTGCATCACATCGTTCCATTGCTCCAGGCTCATTCGCAGCAACAAGTTATCTTTTGAAATGCCTGCATTGTTTACACAAATATCTATTTGGCCAAATTCCTTCAGTACATCATTCACAAATGCTTCACAGGCAGCAAAATCACCGGCATTGCTTTGATATGCTTTTGCTTTTACACCAAGTGCTGTTAATTTTTCCTCTAATATTTTTGCTTTTTCAGCACTGCTATCGCTTACATAGCTGAATGCAACATTGCACCCATGCTCAGCAAATTTTATGGCAATGCCTTCGCCAATACCCCGGGCGGCGCCGGTAACAATCGCTGTTTTCCCTTCTAATAATTTCATTTGTGTTTATTATAGTTTGGTAAATAATGATTGAAGCAAATCTATTGGCTTTTTTGTTTGTGCAGAATTTTTACACCCATGATTTTATGGCCAACACTTCTTCCAATATTATTCTTTCATTGCTAAGCCTTGGTATTTTATGTTGCCCGCCAAGCTTTCCTTTGCTGCGGAGCCATTCATTAAACGTTCCTTTCTTTAATACTTTTACAATGGGTTTGTGCAGGGCAATATCTTTATAGCGCTTAGCTTCATAGTCGCTGTTAATGTCTTTTAAGGCGGTATCTAATTCGTAAGTAAAAGCGGAAAGGTTTGCAGGTTCTTTGTCAAACTCAATTAGCCATTCATGCGACCCAATATTTTTTTCCTTACAGAAATAAGGCGCTGCAGTATAGTCGCTCACAGCAGTATTTGTTTTTTCGCAGGCAATGGCAATAGCCTTATCGGTATTATCAACTATCACTTCTTCACCAAATGCATTGATATAATGCTTTAACCTGCCACTCACTTTTATCCGGTATGGATTGAGAGATATGAACTGTATAGTGTCGCCAATAAGATAGCGCCATAAACCACCGGTGGTACTGATAACCGGCGCATAATTTTTTCCAATCTCCACTTCATTTAAACCAATTGTTTTAGGGTTTTCTTTTTCATACTCATCCACCGGCATAAACTCATAAAATATTCCATGCTCAGTAAACAGCAGCATACCATCGTCTCCGGGTTTTTCCTGCCCGGCAATAAACCCTTCACTTGCGTTGTATATTTCCAGGTAGTTTATTGGCGCTCCTATGATATTTTCAAATTGTTCTTTGTATGGCACAAATGAAACACCTCCGTGTATATACAATTCTAAGTTGGGCCATACTTCCTTTATAGTTTGCTTTTGCTTAATGTCTAAAATCCGTTTCAGCAGCAACAGTGTCCATGTGGGCACACCCGCAAGTGATGTTACGTTTTCATTGGCTGTTGTTTGTGCAAGTTTTTCAATCTTATTTTCCCATTCATCTAATAAGGCAATGCTAAGCTCTGGCGTACGCAACCATTGCCCCCAAAAAGGAGAGTTCTGCATTAGTACAGCGCTTAAATCGCCATAATGAATATCACCATTGATAGTGCTTATTTGATGTGAGCCACCAACTACTAATCCTTTGCCCGTAAGCAAATCGCTGGATGGAAAATTTTTGTAGTAATTCGACAAAACATCTTTGCTTGCCTGGAAGTGATTGTCCTGCAAGCTTTCATCACTTACCGGGATGAATTTGCTTTTATCGCATGTAGTGCCCGATGATTTGGCAAACCAGCTTACCGGTTCATTCCACAATACATTTTCTTCGCCCTGCATCATTTTCTCGATGTAGGGCTTAATGTCGTTGTAAGTATGAATGGGAACTGTTTTTTTAAAAGCCCGCAGGGAAAACAAATTGGAGAAGTTGTATTTTTTTCCAAACTCTGTGTATTGGGCAGAAGTAACAAGGTGCTGCAATACGTCACGCTGTGCTGCCACTGGATGGTTGCTCCAATTTTGGATACGCCACAAACGCATCCTTGCTATTTTGGATATGGCGGGGGACAGCAACTTAAACTGCATGGAGCAAAATACGTAAATGTTATGGAAAGAGGAAATGTGCTGCTGGTTAATCAGCAGCGGAGTTATCCTTCTCTCTTGCCTCCTCATGCAAATAATCCTTTCGTTTCAATTCAAAGTTTCGTCCGAGATACAATCTTCTTACCTGCTCATTAGCAGCCAATTCTTCAGCAGTACCATGTTCAAATATTTTTCCATCTATCAGTAAGTAAGCCCTGTCGCAAATAGAAAGCGTTTCGTTCACATTATGATCTGTAATAAGGATACCGATGTTTTTATACTTCAATCTTGCAACAATAGCCTGTATATCTTCTACTGCTATTGGATCAACGCCGGCAAATGGCTCATCTAATAAAATAAATTTAGGATCCACAGCCAGCGCCCTTGCTATTTCTGTTCTTCTTCTTTCACCGCCGCTAAGTGTATCGCCATTGTTTTTCCTTACCCGTTGTAAACGAAATTCATTCAGCAACGATTCCAGCTTATCTTTTTGTTCCTGTCTTGAAAGTTTTGTCATTTCAAGCACTGCAGTAATATTATCTTCCACACTTAGCTTACGAAACACACTTGCTTCCTGCGGCAGATAGCCAATACCCATCTGCGCCCTTTTGTACATGGGTAGTTTGGTAATATTGATGTCATTTAAAAAAACTTCCCCGGCATCGGGCCTTATCAAACCCACCACCTGGTAAAAAGAGGTGGTTTTGCCTGCGCCATTAGGCCCAAGTAAACCAACAATTTCACCTTGTTTTACTTCAAAAGAAACATTGTTTACAACCGTACGGCTGCCATAAACTTTTATGAGGTTCTTTGTATATATAGTTAATTCCAAATCCGGCAACGTTTGCAACAAAAATAAGGTAAAGCATGGCAGGTTTAAAGTTTCATATTTAAAGTTTAACGTTCCCAAACTTAAACCTTATACTTTAAACCTTAAACCGATTTAAGTATGTTTGCAAATATTTAAAAAAAGAGATGAAAGTTACCGACCACATAGCACAGGCAAAAGACACGCTTGTATCATTTGAGATTTTACCGCCGCTGAAAGGCAAAACCATTACTTCTATTTACAACCATCTTGACCCTCTGATGGAGTTCAAGCCTTCGTTTATAAATGTAACTTATCACCGAAGCGAAACCATGTTTAAAAAAAGAACAGATGGTTCGTTTGAAAAAGTGGAAGTGCGTAAAAGACCAGGCACCGTGGCAATATGTGCTGCTATAAAAAACCATTATAATGTTGATACTGTGCCGCACTTAATTTGTGGCGGCTTTAGCAAAAGAGATACTGAAGACGCATTAATTGATTTAAGTTTTTTAGGTATTGACAATGTATTAGTGCTAAGAGGTGATGCTGCAAAAAACGAAGCCAGCTTTGAACCGGAACCTAATGGACATGCTTACGCTGTTGACTTGTTGAAGCAAGTGGCTAATATGAAAAATGGCATTTATTTAGAAGAGGATATTAAGAATGGAGGCAAAGCAGATTTTTGTATCGGTACTGCCGGTTATCCTGAAAAACATTTTGAAGCACCAAACCTTAATACTGATTTGCTTTTTTTAAAAGCAAAAGTAGATGCTGGCGCTGATTACATAATGACGCAGATGTTTTTTGACAACCAGAAATTTTACGATTTTGTAAAAGCCTGCAGGGAAATCGGGATTGATGTGCCCATTATACCAGGATTAAAACCATTGACAAATAAAAAGCAGTTAACTGTATTGCCAAAAGTATTTCATGTAGATATACCTACTGATTTATCTAATGCAGTGATGAAGGCAAAAACAGATGAAGAAGTGGAAAAGATAGGAACAGAGTGGTTGATCCAACAATCAAAAGAATTAAAAAAGTTTGGCGTGCCGGTATTGCATTATTATACCTTGGGTAAACCCAAAGTGATTTATGATGTGGTGAAACAGGTAAAATAAAAAATGACGGCAGTAATGGCCGTCATTTTTTTATCAGGTTAAAATATTTCTTATTTCAGCAGTGATTTAAATACCACATCATTTACCTTCACAGGGTATTTTTTTTTCAGTTCATCAATCCATTTTTCTTCCAGGTGGTTTTGATATTCATTAATCACCAATCCCCTTGCTTCTTCAAAGTTTCTTTGCTGCCCTGCTGGATATAATTGCAGTATTTTAATAAAACTGGCGGAGTTGTCTGTACTGTTTACGAGTGGTTTTGTTACGAGTCCGGCTGTTGCTTTAGCGCCATCCGGCAATTGCAGTTGTGATATTTCGTAGCGGCCTGAATCTGCCTGTATCTTTCCTTCGCTTTGCTCTGCTATATCTTTCCATGATTTGCCTGTATTCAACGCAATGGCTGCCTCATTTGCCGCTTCATCATTAGTGGCATTAAAAAGCAAAACAGAAGCACTTTCGCTCCACAAATATTTTGCTTTGCTATTCTCATAAAATTTTTTCAACCCTGCACTATCGTTTGCAGCCTTGCTCCATACATTTCTCTCCATTATTTCAAAAAGCATATTGCCCTCTTTAAACTCCTGCATCTGGAATTTAAAATCGTCGCTGTATTCTTCCAGGTGCTTCCTGTAATATTCTACTGCCACAGTGCTTATATATTTTTCCAGCAGCGCTTTATTGCTTTCGCCTTTATACACATCCGGGTTAAGTTTATAGTCTTTTACAAAGTGAAGCCAATCGCTGCCAATAACTTTTGATTTTGCAAATGTGAACAGTGTTATTTTATTAATTGAATAATTACCGACTTCATTTTTTACTGTTACACTATCAGCATAACGGAACAACTGCTCATCTCTCAGCGCCGGGTTTCTTTTAAACTTTGTAACAGCCATTACAGTTTTCAAAAAATTGGCTTTAGCAATATTTATCCTTCCGTCCTGCATCACCCGGGTTCTTATCAATGCCATATAAGTTTCATCGCTTTTATCTGCAGGTATTGGTTTTTGTTCGATTCGTTTTACAATATGATAACCATAGCCTGTATAAATTGGCTTGCTTATTTCTCCATCTTTAGCCAGTGCAAACACTGCATTTTCAAAAGGCATTTCAAATTTGCCGGTGCTAAACTCTGCCATTTCACCACCGGTGAGATAAGTAATTCGATCATCGCTGTATTTTTTTGCCAGTTCGCCAAAGCTTGCGCCCTTTTGCAGCATCATATAAATAGAATCGGCCAGTGCTGCTTTTTCTTTCTTAATATAATCAGCAGCTTCGGGTGGTATTGCTATTAATATTTGCGCCACTCTCCACCTGCCGGTGCTTTTTCTTTCATCAACACTTTTAAAAATATGCAAAGCAGATTTTGCTTTGTACACATTGGTTACTCCACCATTTTTTAAATCATACACCAGCGATTCAATTTCATACGGCAGAGAAAACGCCGTGATGAAGCCAAGATCTTTACCCTTTACCGTGGTCAGTTCGGCGCTTACTTCATCTACCATTTTATCATAATCAGTTCCACCAGCCAGCAAACGCTGTCTCAACTTTTCAATTGCTTTGTTTGCTTTTACTGAGTCTGCTGCAGCCATAGTTTTTGTAAGAGGCACATAAAAATGCAGTAAGTGAATATCTTTCTGGCTGCGGTCAAACGCTTCATCCACCATACGGTTCACTGCATTATCGTCATTCAAATAATTTTCTTCCACCTGGCTGCGGAAGTTTTGTACGTCATACTTTAGCTGTGGCAGGGTATCAAGTTTCAGCTCATATGCGGCCTTTACTTTCAACTTAAATTTTGAATACAAATCAAGGTATTCCCTGTAAGATTTTTCCTTGTCTGCGACTGGAGTTTTGTTTTTGTTAAATGCCCTTAAAAATTCGTCTTTGCTTACAGGAGTGTTACCATAAGTAAAAATAGTTTGGCTGAATGTGGTTGTAAAAATAAATGAGGAAACAAACAGTAATAAAAAGTGCTTCATGAATAACTTTTGCATTATTTAGTTTTGGAGGAATTGATTTTTACCTGCAGTAATTCATCAATTTGTTTAAGCCCGAGTTTTTTTGCGATAATATTTTTGTCTTTATCAAGCAGCAAAACAGTTGGTGTCATCACCACATCATACAGCTGGCGGTAGCCGGGTTTTTGTGCAGCCGCATCGGCATCTTCCATTGCCTTTGTCTGATACACATTTGTCCATTCATCAAGCTGATGATCATGTATAAATTTTAACCACGCTGGTTTCACATCCTCTTTTGCATCGCCTGATAACACCGAATACACCCTCACGCCTTTTTCTTTCCAGCTTGCTTTATAAAACGAATCGAGCCTTGGCACTTCTTCTTTGCAATGGCCGCAATTAGGATCCCAAAAAACTACAACCGTATATTCCGCCTTTAGGTTGTACAGCGTAGAAGGCTTACCAGCTGTGTCTAACATATCAAGCTCTGGTGCAGGTGAGCCAACCAAACTGCTTACCACCATATAGTACCTGCGTTTAATGGCTTCCATTTGTTTTTCATTTAGCCAATTGGTAAGCCCGGGGCCATGGTATTTTTCAAAAAGATGAACATATACTTTATCAAGTCCCATATACTTTGGATTGATATATTCATCGGTACTCCAGTTTAAAATAAACTTGTACATCTCAGGGCAGGTACGTGCCAGCAGCAGTTGATAATCTATTTCTTTAATAATGGTGTCAGGGTGCTGGATGATTATTTCACGGTAATATTTTTCCCACTTAGGCAAAAAGAATGGCGTACGGATAACACGTTCATCCATAAAACTGATTCCATCCCAGTAATGTTTTTTGTAGTGATAATAATTTTCAAGGGAATCGGTACGGCTTACAGGTTTGCTGTGAAGTATTGGCGGCTCTTTCATTGCTTCCAATACAGCTGCCAGCATTGATTTTGGGTTTGTCTTAATTATATTTTCCCTGTAATCATTCAGTTCTTTGTTGTGCTTGTTATAATTGGCTTCATGTAAGGCAGAGTCTTCTTTTGTTTTTGAATTATTATAAGCTGCTTTTTCTGCCTCCCATGCCTTGCCTTTAACTGCCACATATTTTTGATACTCCCTGAACAAGGCATCTTCTTTTGACCCTGTAACAATCATTTTACCTACCAGGTCTGTTGAGTCCATTTTTACAGTAAGTTCCTGCTCTTTATCAATAAACAAGTCAGCATACTTTGTTTTGCCGGGAAGAAAAATGGAATAAATACCGCCGGGAAGTTTATTTTTTCCCTGAAATACAGCCACACCTTGTGCATTTACAGCGGCTGAGTCTTGTATATTAAAATTCTTTCCGCTATAGTACGTTAAAAAAGCAATGCCGCTCTTATACTGCGGAATATTTAAAGTGATTTTGAAACCCGGGTTTTGTTGAGCTGTTGCAAGCAATGATAAAGAGCAAAACAGCATGGGTAGAAATAGTCGCTTCATAATTTTCAGTAAGGCGTAAAAATACCTAAAATCAACGTTCTGCCAACTTTGGGTTGTATTGCCTGTTTTAAAAATTACAAATCATTAACAATCCATAGTGTATTATTTTTGCCGCTGTGAAAAGAAAAAAATTTACACTCGAAAAAGTTGTGGTTACGGGTTACGCTTCTGAAGGCAAATCGCTTGCAAAAGTGGATGGTAAAGTGATATTTATTGAAGGCGCTGTGCCGGGTGATGTGGTGGATGTATTTGTAAGCACCAATAAAAAAGACTGGGGCGAAGGAAGGGTTACAAAAATTCATGAATACTCAAAAGAAAGAACGGAACCATTTTGTAAACATTTTGGTACTTGCGGTGGCTGCAAGTGGCAAATGCTGCCATACAAAAAACAATTGGAATATAAGCAGCAGGAAGTGGAGCAAAATTTTAAACGTATTGGAAAAGTGGAATTGCCTGCATTGCTGCCGATTGTTGGCAGCGATGCCACAAGGCATTACCGCAACAAACTGGAGTTTACATTTAGCAATAAAAGGTATCTTACCAATGAGGAAGTAAAAAATGCAGAAGCAATTGTGCAGGAAAATGCGCTGGGCTTTCATGTGCCGAGGATATTTGATAAGATTATTGACATCCACGAATGTTATTTGATGGATGATGTAAACAATCAAATCCGCAATAGCATCCGGGAGTTTGTAAAAGAAAATAATTATAGTTTTTACGACATTAAACAACATACCGGCTGGCTCCGCAATATCATCATCCGCTATTGCAACACCGGGGAACTGATGGTAAACATTTGTCTTGGATATGAGGACGAAACTGAAAGAAAAAAGCTGCTGAATTTTATTTTACAAAGCGTTCCCTCCATCACAACACTACTTTATACCATTAACCCAAAGTGGAACGACAGCATTTATGATTTGGAACCGAAGGTATATTTTGGAAAGGGCTACGCCATAGAACAACTGGAAGATTTTAAATTCAAGATTGGCCCAAAATCATTTTTTCAAACCAATACAAGACAGGGAGAAAAGCTATATCAAATTACAAGAGATTTTGCTGGGCTTACTGGTAATGAAGTTGTGTATGACCTGTATTGCGGCACCGGAAGCATCGGCATTTTTGTAAGCCAGCAGGCCAAAAAAATTATTGGTGTGGAAGTAGTGGCAGAAGCCATTGAAGACGCCAAAGAAAATGCAGCATTGAATAATATTCAGCATGCTGAGTTTTTTGCAGGCGATGTAATAAAGATTTGCAATGATGAATTTTTTGCCACACATGGAAGGCCCGATGTAATTATTACTGACCCACCAAGAGCAGGCATGCATGCAACACTGGTTGAGAAGCTATTGGGAATAGCTGCACCTAAAATTGTGTATGTAAGTTGTAACCCGGCAACACAGGCAAGAGATTTGGCTTTGCTTGATTCAAAATATACAGTGGAGAAAATACAACCAGTTGATATGTTTCCTCATACACATCATATAGAGTGTGTGGTGGAGTTGAAGTTGCGGTAGTATTTTGATTGTATCATTTTACCAGTATCAGCAATATAGCCCTTCATTCCCTCACTTGCCCTACATTTGCCGTTTGACGCTGCCATAAATCTTGTGCACATGAATATTAAAGTAATAGCCTTTGATGCCGATGACACCCTTTGGGTGAACGAACCTTACTTCAAAGAGATTGAAGAAAAATTTTGCGATCTCCTGGAAGATTACCTGCCACGGCACACGCTTGTAAAAGAACTATTCAAAACAGAAATTGATAACTTATCATTGTATGGATATGGTGTGAAGGGGTTTACACTAAGTATGATTGAAACAGCATTAAGAATAACCAATAATACACTTAGCCTTGAAGTAATTGAAAAGGCAATTGGATTTGGCAAAGAATTATTGCAAAAAGATGTTGAGCTGTTGGAAGGAGTGGAAGAAGTACTGAAAGCATTAAAAGTAAAATACCGGCTGGTGGTTGCTACAAAGGGAGATTTATTAGACCAGGAACGCAAGTTAAAAAAATCAGGACTGGAACATTATTTTCATCATATAGAAATAATGAGCGACAAACAGGAAGCTGATTATAAAAGCCTGATAAAGCATTTAGACATTCAACCATCGGAGTTTTTAATGCTGGGCAATTCTCTTAAAAGTGATGTGCTGCCGGTACTGGCAATCGGAGGACATGCAATACATATTCCTTATCACACAACATGGGCGCATGAGCACGTGGAGCACAAAGTAGAACACAATAATTTTAAACATGTAGAACACATGAAAGAGATTTTGCAATACCTGTGATGGGAAAATTTTCAACTTTTAATTTTAAATTAAAGAATGAGTTTAGATAAATTACCAAAAGTAGAATTACATCTCCATCTCGATTGCAGCCTTAGCTACGATGTGGTAAAAAAGTTGGATCCGTCTGTGACACAGGAGCAATACAATCATGAATTTATTGCGCCGCCAAAATGTGATGACCTGGTTGACTTTTTAAAGCGGGCGGCAAAAGGTTTTCAACTGATGCAGACCAAAGAAGCGATGCGGTTAGTGGTGGATGATTTGTTTGAACAACTAAAAAAAGACAATGCCATTTATGCAGAAATACGCTTTGCTCCTTTTTTGCATTTGGAAAAAGGATTAACGCCTTACGAAGTGGTGCAGGCAACAGAAGCTGCCACTGCTGCTGCAGTAAAACGTACCGGGGTGGAAGCAAGGTTAATTTTATGTACGCTTCGCCATTATACCGAAGAGCAAAGCATGGCAACAGTAAAATTAGTAGAGCAATTTGCAGGCACTTATGTTACAGGCTTTGATATTGCAGGCGATGAAGCTGGTTGCCCTGTTACCAATCACATTTTAGCATTTAAGTATGCACAAGAAAAAGGCCTGCACATTACGGCACATGGCGGCGAAGCTGCCGGGCCGGAAAGTGTATGGGAAGTATTGGAACATTTTAAGCCAACAAGAATTGGACATGGCGCAAGAAGTGCAGAAGATGAAAATTTGGTTTCTCATTTAAAGGATAAAAAGATACACCTTGAAATTTGTCCAAGCTGCAACATACAAACCTCCATGTATGAAGCATACAAAGATCATCCTGTTGATTCATTAAAGAAGAATGGTGTATTATTAAATATTAATACTGACTGCCGCACTATTGTAAACGTTAACCTAAATACAGAATATAAAAGGCTGCAGGAAAATTTCGGCTGGACAAAAGAGGATTTTTATGAATGCAATGTCAATGCTGTAAAGGCAGCTTTTATACCGGAAGAAGTAAAACAAACCCTGCTGCAAAAATTAACTTTGGCGTACCAATAATTCTTTATCATAATTAACGGTTAAGTTTCCGTTATAAAGCAAACAATACCGAAATTGCATTCAAACATTTTACTCGATGCAAAGGACTACACCTATTGTTTTAAATCTTATTATTATTAATGTGCTGGTGTACCTGGCGCAAAACTTTGTTACGGCAATTGATATTACTGAGTGGGGGGCGTTGCATTACTTTAAGTCCGATGCCTTTATGCCGCACCAGTTTATTACCAGCATGTTTATTCATTCTACTGACGGCCTTGGCCATATTTTTCTAAATATGTTTGGCTTATGGATGTTTGGAAGTATTCTTGAAAATTTTTGGGGTTCAAAAAGATTTTTGATTTTTTATCTTCTTTGTGGCTTAGGTGGCGGCATACTTACACAGCTTACTATTCCTTACGATGCAGATATGCTTATTAAATCTGCCCAAAAAACCTTGCCTGCAACCGCTGAAACCCAACAGGCTTTAGCACATTTAAAGCAGATGTTTATGCAACAATATTCTGCTTATGGCGCTTCCGGGGCCATTATGGGCATTCTGGCAGCTTTTGCATATTTATTTCCAAATACAGAGCTGTATGTAATGTTTATTCCTATTCCTGTAAAGGCCAAATATGTGGTGCCGGTATTTATATTAATTGATTTGTTTGGCGGCCTTCACCGTATAGAGGGAGATAATATTGGACACTTTGCACATCTTGGGGGCGCCTTAGTTGGGCTCATTATCGTATATTTTTGGAACAAAACCAACCGTAAAACGTTTTACTAACGTTAACACTTGTATAAACAAGGAAATGTAAATTTGTAACAAACATTTTTTATGGGAGAGGCAGACAGGTATATGGATTATAAGCAGCCCAGGAAAAGATTTACCTTGGGAGACGACAATAATGCATTGGTGGCGCTGGTTACTATTAATATTATTTTTTACATTTTGCTGCTGGTAATTGAAGCCGTATATGCCAATGTACAGGGCAGCAAAACAGCATTTGAAAGCGAAGTACTCCCGTGGTTCCAGTTGCCTGCAAGCCTTAAGAGCTTTATTACCCGGCCATGGACGTTGCTTACCTCCATGTTTACCCATATCGGTTTCTGGAGAAATATGCTGCCCAATATGCTGTGGCTATGGACTTTTGGTTTCATCTTCCAGGAGCTGAGCGGCAACAAAAGATTAATCCCTGTATATATTTATGGTGGACTTGCCGGAGCGCTGGTGTTTATTATCAGTTCTAATATTATTCCTGCTTCGGCCTTAAAGGTTAATGAATTTTGGCTATATGGCGCTAATGCTTCTAACATGGCTTTGGCAGCTGCAGCCACAATGCTGGCGCCAGATTACCGTTTTTTCCGAAACCTTGGCGGCGGTATTCCTATGTGGGTGATTACGCTGGTATTTATGCTTATAAGTTTTTCGGGCATTGTTACCACAGCTGCACCATACAGCCTGGCACAGTTGTCTGGCGCTGGTGCCGGTTTCCTGTTTGTTTATTTCATACGAAAAGGAAGGGACGGCGGTATGTGGATGAATAATTTTTATTATTGGTGTGTGAACATGTTTAATCCAAGACAGCAACAAAGCAGCCGGGGTGTAAAAGAAAAGGTGTTTTACAATACAGGCGAAAGAAGGCCTTATAAAAAAACCAGCAATGTAACACAACAAAGAATTGACGAAATACTTGACAAAATAAATCAGAAAGGGTATCATTTTCTAACCGACGAAGAAAAAAATATTCTGAAACGGGCGGCAGAAGAAGATTTGTAAGAATACAAGGCGGAGTATCAAATGAAAAGACATTATTCCCCTGATAACAAACCGCTGTAAGTGCTAACTTTATACCATGCCTAAAAGCCTTATCCGCCGTATTTCAAAAAAAATTTTCATTATAGCCAATATTATTATTGCGCTGTTGTATCTAATGGGCTGCTATGGCAACCTGTTTTTTAAAGCCGGCTGGTTGATGGGGCTTTTGCCTCTTGCTGCATTTTATCTTTTTATATTACTTATTCTTTTTATTGTTTTCTGGCTGTTTGTAAAAAGGGGTTGGTCGCTTATTTCACTTATTGCAATCATTATTGCTATTAAACCGCTTTCCAATATTATACCATTTAGGTTTTCATCATCATTTGATGTAATGGCCAAAGCGGAAGACCTGAGGGTGATGAGCTGGAATGTGGCACAATTTGATTTGCTGTATAACAAGCAACGCCCCGATATAAGAGAAGATATGCTGGCACTTATAAACCAGTACAAACCTGACATTGCCTGCTTCCAGGAAATGGTGGCGGGAGACACCCTGGTAAACCTGAATACACCTTACTATCGCAAGTACAGTTTTTTTTCAGTATTTGAATACGCTGCCAAACTTAATTTTCCCGATTATTTCTTCAGCTACGATTTCAGGGATGATTTTTTAAACCGGCAACATTTTGGTCTTATCATTTTTTCCAGGTACCCAATTATTAAAAAACAAACACTTAGTTTTTATCCTTACAACTACAACTCAAATTTTCAGTACGCCGATATTGTAAAAGACGGCGACACCATTCGTGTTTTTAACATTCACCTGCAATCACTAAAGTTTGGGCCAGGCAACCTTGCATACATTGACGACCCAACAATGGAATCGAAAAAGGATATTGAACGAAGTAAAAACATTCTCAGTAAATTAAAGCATGGCTTTGTAGAAAGGCGCCGACAGGCAGACAGGATAAAAGCAGAGATTGACAAAAGCCCTTACCCTGTAATAGTATGTGGCGATTTTAATGATGTTCCTAATTCATATGCCTACAACACTATTGGCGATAAACTGCAAAACGCCTTTACTGAAAAAGGTAGTGGCCTTGGCCGCACTTTTAGTGGAATAGCGCCTACACTGCGTATTGATAATATTTTTGCCAGCAGATCGTTTAGTGTAAACCAGTTTGTACGGGTGCCGGTAAAGCTGAGCGATCATTTCCCTGTTATAACTGATATAGGAAAGAAAAAGGTTGATTGACTTAAAAAATTATATTTGCAAAACAAGATGACTACGGTGCTTTTTTCAAATCATATATTTTGCTGCTGTAATTGCTGTTGTTGTTAACAGCTTTTCTGTGTTATCTTTCTCTTCTAATATTTTCAAAAAAAGTGGAATAAAGAAATAACGGTACAAGTGAGCCCAGAATCAACACACAAAACAGCAATCAGGATAGATGACACAACGATGTTGAATAAGGATACAAAGATTGTTGCTAAAAACAAACCGTAAACAATAAACTGAAAATCATAAACAGATAATGTCTTTAAAAATTTACAACTCTTACACAAGGCAAAAGGAAGAATTCCAATCTATTACACCCGGCCATGTTGGTATGTATGTGTGCGGACCAACGGTGAGTGGCGAAAGCCATTTGGGACATGCAAGGCCTTACATTACGTTTGATGTAGTATATCGCTACCTTGTTCATAAAGGAAATAAAGTTAGGTATGTACGCAACATTACCGATGCCGGGCATTTTGAAGAAGAGGGAAGGGATGCAGAAGATAAAGTAGGCAAAAAAGCATTGCTTGAAAAACTGGAACCGATGGAACTGGTACAGAAATACACAAACCTGTTTCACTGGGCTATGCTGCAGTTTAATAATGTGGAACCAAGTATTGAACCTACTGCCACCGGGCATATCGTAGAGCAGATTGAGATGATAAAAAAAATAATTGATGCTGGCTATGCCTATGAAAAAAACGGCTCGGTATATTTTGATGTAAAGAAATATGCAGCCAGCCATGATTATGGAAAATTAAGTGGCCGTGTGATTGACGAGTTGCTTGAGACAACTAGAGAACTCGATGGGCAGGAAGAAAAAAGGGATCGGGCAGATTTTGCTTTGTGGAAATCGGCAGCGCCTGAGCACATCATGCGGTGGGTAAGCCCCTGGGGCGAAGGGTTCCCCGGCTGGCATATTGAATGTTCTGCAATGGCAACAAAGTACCTGGGTGCAGAGTTTGATATTCATGGCGGCGGTATGGACTTGCAGTTTCCACATCATGAAAGCGAGATAGCACAAAGTACTATTTGCAACCATCATACACCTGCAAAGTACTGGATGCACAATAACATGATTACCATCAACGGAAAAAAGATGGGGAAGAGTTATAACAATGTTATTAAGCTTACCGAAATGTTCAGCGGCAACCACCCTTTGCTTACACAGCCATTTCACCCCATGGTGATACGGTTCTTTATTTTACAAAGCCATTACCGCAGTCCACTGGACTTTGGAAGTGAAGCATTAGTGGCAAGTGAAAAAGCATTAAAGCGTTTGTGGGAATCATTTGAAACACTGAAGAAGTTATCTCCTGCTGATAATACTGATGCATCGGATAAAGAGCTGGATGAAAAAGTACTGAAGATGGTGAACGAGTTTGAAGAGTTTATGGATGATGATTTTAGTACAGCTAAAGTAATAGCAAACATGTTTGAGCTGTCTTCTGTAATTAATTCCATTAAAGACGGACATATTAAAAAAGATGCCTTGTCTGCTTCAACATTTGCTCTGCTGCAAAAACAGTTTGCATTATATCTTGAAGATATTTTTGGGTTACAATCTATTTCAACCGGCAACAATGATACTTTTAAAGGCGTGATGGATTTATTAATTGAGATAAGAAAGGAGTCAAAAAACAAAAAAGACTATGCCACATCTGATAAAATACGAAACCAGCTAAGCGCTTTGGGTATTGTGATGAAAGATGAAAAAGACGGAAGTGTGAGCTGGGATGTAAGTTGATTGATTAGCCGCAGATTCGCTGATTATTTTATAAATATCCCGGTGTATGCCGGGATTTTTATTTGTTAAAAATAATCCAACAATAAATTTTTTATATCTTCTTGGTACTGGCTTTGCATTTTATATAAAAACCGAAAGCCATGAACAGAATTTTACCAGCAATTACACTGATGCTAATAGCAGCATCCTGCAAAACCAGCAAGGATTATTTGGCACACCGCAACGAAGACAAAACGCTTTACAACATCGTTAAACAACTGAATAAAAAGCCAGGGGATGAACTGGCCACAGCAGCATTGCCCGAAGTGTATGCACAACTGCAACAAACGCATTTAAGCAATATCGATAATTATAAAATCAGCACTTCCACAAACCGCTGGGACAGGATTAACAGTGAGTACAGCATTTTGCAAGACATGTACAGCACCATTATCAATTCGGCTGTTGCCAATAGTTTGGTAGCAGCGGTAAACTATCAAAAACAAATTGACTCAACCAAAGAAATGGCTGCAGAAGATTATTATCAGCTTGCTGTTGAATATTACAACAGGAACAATTGGGAAGATTACCGCAAAGCATATACAGCCTTTAAAAAAGCTGATGGCTGGATAAATAATTATAAAGGAAGTGAAGCAATGATGGATTCAGCAAGAAAAAACGGCACTGTAAACATCGTTATTAACCCGGTACAGGATAATAGTTTTGTTTTTAACAGTGGCTGGGGCAATAATGGGTTTAATTTAAGCAGTACTAATTTTTCTCAAAACCTTGCAATGGATCTGGGAGGCAAAAATGGTGGCCGGTATCCAGCAAAATTTTATATAGATTGGTTGGCACAGCGTGATAATGTGCAGGCCGATTGGACAATTGATTTAACATTGAAAAATGTAAACCTTCCTTCGCCCAGCATTTATAATTATACATCAAGTTCAAGTACTGAAGTGGAAAACGGAAGGGATACTTCAGGAAGAGTGATATATAAAACTGTATATGCCACTCTGCATATTCAAAGAAGGTCGTTTAGCGCCAGGGCACAAATGGATATCAGTGTAACAGACGAAGTAAATAAAAAAAATATCCTGTTTGATACTTTTACCGATACATACAACTGGCAACAGGAATCGGCATCTTATTCAGGAGACAGCCGTGCCCTTAGTAACAGAGATTGGGAGTTAATAAACAACCGATATAATCAGCCAAACAAAGAAGATATTATAAGTGAACTGTACAGAGGACTTTATCCAAAAGTAAAAAACAAGATTATCAATGCCGTAAACTGGTAAAAATAACCCCGGAGTTTCCGGGGTTATTTTTTATTTAAGAATATCAAGAGAAGCGCCTTCGGCTATCGTAATATTTACCCCCGGAGAGACAGTCAAACTTTTTATCCTTGTTTGCGTATGAAGAATAATTGATCCGCTATCAATAATAACATTGGTGTTTTCTCCAGGCAAAGCTCCGCAACTCCAGTTGCCGGGATCTTCCCAACTAAGACTGGAACCACCAAGCCAGTGATTAACAAATTTTAATTCTTCAACTGTACTTATTGAATCAACTCCCTCGTAAGAAGCAATACAACGAAATTTGTAGCCATAATAACTGGATGGTACCGATGTAAGCCATAAAGTATCAGCCATTACCCCAGAGTAAATATTGTTTGCAGATATATTTTCAAATCCGTTACCAGTATCAACCTGCCATTGATACACATAACTTGTACCAGCGGGGTTATAGCTGAAATACGTATCGCCGTTTTCACAAAACTTTCTTACCGGTGGTTCATGAATTACTGGTGCAGGTTTTGAAAGTTGAAGTAATGTTCCATTATCACCACCGGCAAAACCTAATAACGAATCCACCATATAAATTGAATAAAGGCTGTTGGTTGTTTCTGTGGTGTCCATCACCCAATTGCTTCCATTATAATGATATATTAAACCTGAGTCTCCTGCTATCCAGCCATTTGTTTTGTCTACAAAACTTATGCTGTGCAAATTTTGCTCTGTTGGAAGCAGCTGTGCCTCCCAATTAATACCATCATATTTTAGCAGCGTACCATTATCCCCTACTGCCCATGCAGCAGAGGAATCAACTGTAAAAACCTGGTACAACCTTTTATCAGTGAAAGAAGGCAACACCTGCCAGTGCCCATCAGTAAATTTTGCAATCAATCCGCTGTCACCAACACACCAGCCATTTTGTTTGTTAAAAAAATGAATTCCAAAAATAGCACGGGTGTCTAAATATTCAGTATGGGTAATTGAATTTGTTTTGTAATCATAACATGATACCGCATTCTTAATATCGCCAGATGCCCATACCAGCACCTGCCTGCATATATAGGCGGCGGTATCTTCAAACACATGCATTGCTGTATTGGTAATACTTGAGTCAGGGTTGGGCGTATCAAGGTTTTTATTTATCCAATACTGTCCTGTCCATTCTTTAAGATCATCGCTAATGCCAAGGCCAAAACTGGTTGAAAACATTCTTGAAACAGCGCAAAAGCTATCGCTGTTTAGTACTGGTATTGTATCAGGCCATGATTTATCTTCCGGAAGCTGCACATACTGTCCATCAAACCAAATATTTTTTTTATTGGCTGCCGCAATATTTGTGATTGCAAAATCTACCGGGAGTTCCTGTAATGTATCAAGGTATTGAAGAGAAAAGTTTTCCCATGCATTTTCTCTCAGCAACTGCATTTTGCCTTCATTAAAATTAACTGGATCGTTATTTCCCATTTGCGAAATAGCCCAGCCATTTTCAGGTGATGTTAGTTTTATGCTAAATAAGTCGGGCACGCTTGCAGCAGGGCCTGGCTGCCAAGTGTTATTATGATAAACCAAGTTGGTACTGTTGTCTGAAACACTCATGCCATGCTCATCATTCAACATTGAAATGTGAAACTGTCGGTAGTAACCCTGTATTTCCTCAGGTTGCCATTCATTAGCAATGCTTTTAAACCGGTAAATATCATGCTCACCTGCAATAAACCCATTTCCGCCTGGAGAAAATTCTATATCATATAACATTTCATCAATGTTGCTGTGAAAACTCCAGTTGCCATTATTGTACTCAAACACCACTCCGGTTGTTCCTGTTTCCGTTGTTGCATATCCAATCATCCAGCCATGTTCAGGATTATCAAACTGAATATCCCTAAAAAAAAACTGTTCCCCTTGATTGTATTCAGTAAAACTGTTACCCTCAACTTTCAGAAGAATGCCGGCATCACCAGCTACCCAACCGTTACTGCTGTCTGTCATAAAGACTGTAGTGAGTACAGGATTGATTGTTTCTGTTGGCTGCAACTGAAACAGCACTTCCAGTGAACTACCATTGTACTTTGAAAACTTGCCATCATATCCACATAAGAAAGTATGGTGAGGATTAATGGTAAAAACGTTGGTGTAAGAAAATTCTTCCGCAGGGCCGGCGTCTGTTTGCTGCCACAGGTAGTTCTTATATTGCAGCAACAAATTGCTGCTTACCATAAAACCATTTGCTGTATCTGAGAAATGAATAGCCGACGGAACAAAAAAACCAGGTTTCTTTAAATACCTGTATTTTAAATTCACTGGTTTCCATTGAGCCATTACACTAATGGAAATAAAAAATACTGCTATAAGGAAAAGAAATCTTCTCACAAGTCATTTATTATTAGGATGCCGCAAAATTGCGGAAAATACGGTCAAAAAAAGCAATTAGTTATTAACCAATCCAGGTAAAGTGTGCGTAATTACGCATTAAAAAATGGAGTATGTTAACCAGCTCAAAACATAAGCCAGTGCTGTCATGTAGGCTAATTGTATCAACGGCCATTTCCAGCTACGGGTTTCTCTTTTTACCACAGCCAGTGTACTCATACACTGCATGGCAAATACATAAAATATCATGAGAGATAAACCGGTTGCAAGTGAATAAACTTTGCTGCCATCTGGTTTTACAGCGGCTGCCATTTTCTGGCGGAGAGTGCTGTTATTGCTATCGGCATCTTCCCCCACGCTGTAAAGTGTAGCCATAGTCCCCACAAATACTTCCCTGGCTGCAAAAGATGTGATGAGAGCAATGCCAATTTTCCAGTCGTATCCAAGAGGACGGATGGCTGGTTCAATTGCTTTTCCTGCAATTCCTGCAAATGAATTTTCGAGCAGTTCTGCACTTTGTTTTTTTGATAACGCTTCTTCCTGTTCAGGGTTTTGTTTTACAAGCTGCTCATATTTTGCTTTTACTGTTTCCATCTTTGCCGGCGGCCCAAAGCTGCTGAGCGCCCACAGCAATAAACTAATTACCATTATTACTTTGCCGGCATCAAACACAAATATTTTCGCCTTCTCTATCATGGTGCTCAAAGCATTTTTCCATCTTGGGCTACGGTATACCGGCAGTTCAAGAATAAAAAAACTTTTTTCTTTAATATTGATAAAGAACTTCATTACATACGAAACAATTAATGCCATTACTGTTCCTAATAGATAAAGGCCCATCATTACCAACCCCTGCAAACTTAAAAAGCCAAAATATAATTTTGAAGGAATGATAAGAGAAATGAGAATAGTATAAACAGGCAGCCTTGCACTGCAACTCATTAAAGGTGTTACCATGATGGTAAGCAAGCGCTCTTTCCTGTTCTCAATATTTCTTGCTGTCATTACCGCTGGCACAGCACAGGCAAAGCCGCTTATCATTGGCATTACACTTTTTCCATTCAGTCCAACCTTACGCATCAGTTTGTCTGAAAGAAAACTTATCCTGGCCATATAGCCAGTATCTTCCAGCAATGTTATGAGGCCGAACAATATCATTATCTGCGGAATAAAAACAAGAATACCGCTTAAGCCAGCCAGTACTCCGTTTATCAATAAATCACTCCACCATGTATCAGGCAAAATGCTGCTTACAAAACCACTCAGTTTACCAAAGCCCCAGTCAATTCCGTCCATAGGGTATTGTGCAATCCAAAACACAGATTGAAACAACAAGAATAATACAGCCAATAAAATAATATAACCCCATCTGCGGTGAAGAAATACATTATCCAGTTTTTCTGTAAGCAATGCTTTTCTTAAAGGATCCGCTTCTGCCACAGTAGTTTGCATAATGTGCTTAATACGGGTGTAGCGGTTCATTATTTCTTCTGCCTGTGTCTTTGTAGGATTGAAATTGTTTGTTATTTCAATCGCTTCAATATTTTTTTGCAAAGAAGCAGGCAACGAAAAATGTTCATGATTAATTAGAAAATGTATTGCTTTATAATCGCTGATATGCGGAATGAGTTCTTTTACCGATGCAATGGGAACTGCCAGTTCATCTGTATCAATAAACGGGCGGGGGCTTGTAAAATTTGCAGTGACAGTTTGCTCAATCATTTTTTTTAATTGCTGTGTACCTTTATTCTTTCGTGGGTTAACAGCAACTACCGGAACACCAAGTTCTCTTTCCAAACCATTAATGTCTATTTGTGTTCCTTTTTGATGAGCCAGGTCAGCCATTGTAAGTACCATCACCACAGGAATCTTCAGGTCGATTATTTGTGAGCAAAAAAGTAGGTTTCTTTTAAGATTGCTTGCATCAGCCACCAGCAAAACCATATCAGGTTTTATGTCTGCATCCTGTTGCAGTAATACTTTATAGGCTACCCATTCATCTGCACGTTTGGGATATAAGCTATAAGTGCCCGGCAAATCAATCAATGTGGAATTGAGGGATTCAGAAATTCTGCAGTGCCCTGTTTTTTTATCAACTGTCACGCCTGGAAAATTTCCTACCTTTTGTTTAAGACCCGTAAGTAAATTAAATAACGAACTTTTGCCGCTATTAGGGTTTCCTACTAAAGCTATGTTGATGTGCTGTGACAAATTAATATCCCTGCTTCGTTAATATAAGTAATTGGCGAAAATACCTTGAATGAACGGTATTGCCTTACGAAAAGAGAAAGATGGCTTAGGGAATGAGGAAGATCATAAATTATTTTCTTGCCGGCTTGCTGTTTTTCCAACTGCCTGTTCACAATTCACTATTCACTATTTTTGTCTGATGTGGCCGCAATACTTAACTCAAATACAAAATGGCGATACAAAGTCGTTGGCACGCTGTGTTTCACTGGTTGAAAATGAAGTGAATGGCTATGATGAATTAATGCAAATGCTTCCATCATCCGATACTCCTGTAATCGGTATCACTGGCCCACCAGGTGCAGGCAAAAGCACTTTGGTGGATGCACTGATAAGTTTGCTGGTATCAAAACAAAAAAAGGTTGGCGTATTGTGCATTGATCCTTCTTCAGCGTTCAATCTCGGTGCATTACTCGGCGACAGGATACGAATGAGTGAATGGTATAATCATCCCAATGTCTTTATCCGTTCACTTGCAACAAGAGGTTCTCTTGGCGGACTGCACCCAAAAATCATTGAAATAACGGATTTAATGAAAACCGCCCCTTTTGATTACATTATTGTAGAAACTGTAGGGGTGGGGCAAAGTGAAATTGAAATTGCAGGATTGGCTGATGTAACGATTGTAACTGTAGTGCCCGAAGCCGGCGACGAAGTGCAAACAATGAAAGCAGGCCTGATGGAAATAGCCGACATATTTGTTGTAAACAAAAGCGACAGGCCAGATGCTGATCTGTTTGTAAAGAATTTAAAATCGATGCTAGCACCTGCATTTCATACAAAACAACTGGCAATACCAATTATTAAAACTGTTGCTTCGCAAAAACAAGGTGTTGAAGAATTATTAAATGCTGTTATTGAAAATACCACAGGCCGCCAACATTCAACAACTAATGACAAACGTTCCTGGTTGCTGACAGAAAAAGCCTGGCATCTTATTCAGCAAAAAAGAATGCATGACTTGAATAAAGCGGAATTAAAAAAGGAAATTGAAAGTGCCGGCGCTGCATTCAACTTGTACAGCTTTATCAAAAAATTTTAGGACAATTATCCCTTATTGCTCTTCCACCAGCGGTAGCCAATAACACCTACAATTGCAAAGGGCGCTATCATCAAATACAAAATGCCACTGTTTAATCCCTGGGCCGGGCCTTCCCCTAATTGCTGTGCAGTTTTTGTACATAAAGAACACTGTGCAATACATTCATTGCCGGCAATGCTTAAAAGAAAAACAAAAGATATTATGGCGAATATTTTTTTCACTACCGCAAAATTAACTATCAAAAGCAAGGCAAATTGTTTTGTTTAAAAAAAATCCTCCAACAAGTTGGAGGATTTTAAGTTTATACTGCTTCGGCATTCATTTGTTTCTGTACCCTCTTCCTGTCTTCCTCGTTCAATATCACCTTCCGCATACGGATAAAGTTCGGTGTAACCTCAATACACTCATCATGCTCAATATATTCCATGCACTCTTCCAGTGTCATCAAAGTTTTTGGAGCAATACGTGTAGCATCATCACTTCCACTGGCACGGTGGTTAGTCAGTTTCTTTCCTTCCGTTGCGTTTACTACAAGATCGCCTGGTTTAATGTGCTCTGCAATGATTTGGCCTGCATATACATCTTCTCCCGGGTCAACAAAGAAGGTTCCCCTGTCTTGTAATTTATCAATAGAATAACCTGTAGTTTTTTCCTGGTTCTTGCTCAGCAATACACCATTGTTACGCCCAGGGATAGGGCCTTTCCATGGTTTGTATTCTGTAAAGCGGTGTGCCATTACAGCTTCGCCTGTTGTAGCAGTCAGCATTTGCGTACGCAAACCAATCAAACCACGGGATGGAATTTCAAACTCCAAATGCTGCATTTCGCCTTTGGTTTCCATTATCTACATTTCACCTTTTCGGCGGCTTACTAAGTCAATTACCTTGCTGGCGAATTCTTCAGGCACATCCACCA
>CAZBTD010000013.1:0-46027 GCA_964494815.1 uncultured Ferruginibacter sp.
TTACCCGTACGGCAGTTTAGCAAACTACTGATTTCAGCCACTCATCCACCTCACCTCCTTCCCTTACTTTTAAGGGGTGGCAAAAATACACATCCGCATCTTATCTCCCAAAACAAAATAAAAAAAACCGGGTTTTTTTTTCCCGGCTTCTTTTTATGGTTAATAATATTTTTTTTACATAGCAGCCAATTGTACTTTCTGCTGCAGTTCCAATACGCTTTCTTTAAACAATGAATCTGTATCCATTAAATCTTTTACCGTTTGACAACTGTGTATAACAGTGGTGTGATCCCTGCCTCCAAAGTGTTCACCAATAGTTTTAAGTGAATTCTTAGTAAATGATTTTGACAGGTACATAGTAATCTGCCTGGCCTGTACAATTTCCCTTTTTCTTGTTTTCTGAAGGAGTTTGTCGTACGGCACATCAAAGTATTCACACACCATTTTCTGTATTGCTTCGATGGTGATTTCTTTGCTTGATGATTTGACGAAATTACGTAGCACTTTTTTGGCTAATTCAAGGTCAATTTCTCTCTTGTTTAGCGAAGATTGTGCCAATAATGATATTAAAGCGCCTTCCAGTTCCCTCACATTGCTATTGATATTGTAGGCGATATACTTAACAACTTCTTTTGGCATTTCAAGGCCATCATTCTTCATCTTTCTTTCAAGAATATCAATCTTAGTTTCATAATCAGGTGCCTGCAAATCGGCACTCAACCCCCAACGGAAACGGCTCAACAACCTTTCTTGTACCCCTTCCAAATCTTTTGGTGGTTTATCGCTGGTTAATATTAACTGTTTGCCGCTTTGGTGCAGGTGATTAAATATAGAGAAGAATGCGTCCTGTGATTTTTCTGCCCTGTTAAAAAACTGCACATCGTCAATAATGAGCACATCTATCAGTTGATAAAAATGAATAAAATCATTTATTGCATTATTACGGCTGTGATCAATAAACTGGTTAATGAACTTTTCGGAACTTACATACAACACAACTTTATTGTTGTGTAATCGCTTTACTTCGTTTCCTATGGCTTGTGCCAGGTGTGTTTTACCTAAACCAACGCCACCATAAATAACCAATGGGTTAAAGGATGTGGTGCCGGGTTTTTCGGCAACAGTTTTACCAGCACGGCGTGCTACCCTGTTACAATCTCCCTCAATAAAATTATCGAAAGTGTAGGCGTGGTTAAGTTGCGGATCTATCTGCATCTTCTTTAGCCCGGGAATCACAAATGGGTTTTTAACGGGATTATTTATGACGAGGGGAAAATCCATTTCGTTGTTTGAAAATGTTTTATAGCCATTGCCGGGAACATCCATTGTAAGCGGTTTGCTTTTGCTGTTACCGCTGTCAACCATTATCCTGTACTCAAGCCTTGCATCTTTTCCTAATTCCCTTTTCAATGTTTTTGCAAGCAGGCTCACGTAATGCTCCTCAAGATACTCGAAAAAAAACTGACTGGGTACTTGTATCGTTAAAACCTTTTCTTTTAATGCAACAGGCTTAATGGGTTCAAACCATGTTTTAAAATGCTGCCATTCTACAATGTCTTTGATTATCTCTAAACAATTGATCCATACTTTATCAAAATCTTTCACCATTACTCCTAAAGCAATTTATATAATGAGTTAATCCTTTTAAAATGCAATGCAAATTTTTTTGTTGTTCATGTACGGATAAAAATCTTATGCAGGAAGGCGAATATCAAACAGAAATTGTGAAAAAAAAAATTTTTATTCGCTTGTTTTTTTCCCTACGGTTACAGTATGGGATTTTGTCAAATTTTTCTTTTGTAATTTAGAGAATTCAAAGTCAAGCCTACCCAGTTTAATGCCCGCCCAGCCTACCTGGTTTATTATGACATCGTTGCCGGATTTATTCTTTTGCACCGCCGGATCATCCATAAAAGTGTGTGTGTGTCCTCCGATAATTAAATCCACATTGTCTGATTCCTTTGCCAGAATGATGTCGCACATCTTATTAGCATCTTCTTTATAACTATAGCCGAGATGGCTGAGGCAAATAACCATATCGCATCCTTCTTCCTTCTTTAATGTATTTGCAATACGGTTCATATTTTCCACTGGGTTTAAATATTTTGTATTGCCGGCAAGATTGTCTGGTATTAAGCCTTTCGGCTGTATACCCACGCCAGTAACACCAATTTTTAATTTGCCCCTTTTAAAAACTTTGTACGGTTGCGTTTTAAATTCCATTGGGGTTCCACTCAAATCATAATTGCAAATAAGTATGGGAAATGTTGCATGTTGCAGCTGTGTGGCAAGGTTTTCAAGCCCTGCATCAAAATCATGATTACCAATGGTGGCTGCATTGTAGCCCATGGCACTCATGGCTTTTATTTCTGGCTCACCTTTATACAAATTAAAGAATGGCGTACCCTGAAAAATATCTCCGGCATCAAGCAATAAAATATCATTGCCAACACTGCTGAAACCCTCAAATGAATCAGTTGCTGATTGCTCGTTGCGTATTTTATTAATCAATTCTGCCCTGGCTGCCACACCGCCCAGCCCCTGGTTTCTGCCACCATCCATCGGGAAAGGCTCCAGCCGGCTATGTACATCATTGGTATGAAGTATTGTGAGTTTTGTTACATCATTTACATCGGCCAGGCCAGCAAATACAGACTTTGAGGACAATAATGAACCGGCTGCAAGTGCCGACTGCTGTAAAAATTTTCTTCTACTCTGCATTGGTAACACGGTTTTCAATTTTTGAAACAATTTGCTTCCCCTGTTTTTGCACATCAGCAAAATAATCAATTACGGCATCCCTGAAAAGATAACCATTATTTTGCTGTGGCAATTTCTTAAGCATATCGCAGTTGTCGCCGCCATTGGCAAGATAATCCACCACGGCTATGGTGTATTGTTCGCTGCTGCTTACTGGCTTATCGCCTACTTTAATATTAATTGCTTTTTTATCTTTTAACTGGTATGTGCTGCCAGCTGTGGGCCAGCCGCCCTTCATTGCAGCGGTATCTAAAAACTGCTGTAATGTGCTGCCATCAACTTTTAGTAAAACAATGATATTATCAAACGGGGCCAGCTCAAAAATTTTTCCCCTTGTGATATTACCTGCTGCTATTGAAGGCAGCCTGATGCCTCCTGAATTTATAAAACAGGCATCTACATTGGTTTTATACTTTTCCTTTGCTTTTGCAAGCATTGCATCGGCCAATAAGTTGCCTAGTGGTCCTTCGGGCTGTTTTTTTTCAAGTGCCATTCCTGCCACAGCCACCACATCGTTCATACTTTTGTTTACACTATCGCTGTATGGCTTCAATATTTCATTCATGCGGCCATTGGCTGGCTGCTTATTATTAATGCGGTAGTCAGAATATTTTACAGCAGAAGTTTGATACGCTGTATTGCAGGAAACAGCCAAAACGGCTATTATAAAAAGAATATATTTTAGTGGCGATCTATTCATGCAGGCTATGAATTTTAAAGGCTGACAAGGTAGCCATTTTTATATTGAGAAACCAAAACGAACAGATAAAAATTTTATTACGAATTAGGATTACTTTTACAGCGAAAAATAAATTTTATGAGCTACGAATTAACCGGCAAGTTAGTTGCCAAATATGATGAAGTGCAAAGGACAGCTACCTTTAAAACAAGGGAATTTGCCGTAGAAAAAACAGATGATATTGGTGGCAGAACAGTTACCAACTATGTTAAGTTCCAATGTGTGCAGGACAAAACCACTATTGTGGACCGTGTAAATATCGGTGATGACATAAAAGTGTTCTTCAATATTAAAGGCAGCAAATGGGAAAAAGATGGCAAAACGAATTATATAACTAACCTTGATGCCTGGAGAATTGAGCAGATATTGAAACCCGGCACTGATAAACCTGCAGCTGACAGCGAATACCTTGAGCCATTGGATACATTTAGCGCCACGCCGCCGGATGCGATTGATGATTTGCCGTTTTAAAACGGCTGTTTATAAATAATTCATGAAAGTTTTTAGGATAACTGCCTAACACTATGCAACAAAAAATCTCTCTTAAGCTGCTTCCGCATGAAGCAGCAAATGATGCAGCCATAAAAAATTTGATTGCTAAAACCACCGGCAAAAAATTAAATGCTGTCACCGGTTATCACATCCACAAAAAATCAATTGACGCAAGGAGCAAAACCATTTGGGTAAACCTTACCCTCAATGCTTTTATTGATGAGCCTTTTCATGAAAGAGAAATACAGCAATTCAATTTCAACAATGTAAGCAAGGCTGATAAAAAAGTAATTATTGTTGGCGCTGGGCCAGCAGGTTTATTTGCAGCATTGCAATTGATAGAACAAAACATTCAACCAATTATTTTAGAACGAGGAAAAGATATAAGAGCCAGAAGGAGAGATTTGGCTGCATTGAACAAAGAAGGCATTGTGAATCCCGAAAGCAATTATTGCTTTGGCGAAGGTGGTGCAGGCACATATAGTGATGGCAAACTCTATACAAGAAGCAACAAGCGTGGCGATATTGACAGGATACTAAACCTGTTTGTTCACTTTGGAGCAGAAGAAAAAATTTTATACGAAGCACATCCACATATCGGTACGAACAAGCTGCCGCATATTATTACCGCCATGAGGGAATTGATAACCGATTGCGGCGGGCAGTTTTTATTTAACCAAAAAGTTACTGATTTTATTATTGGGCATGATGAAGTGCAATCAGTAAAAACTTTTAGCGGCGATATTTTTACTGCAGATGCGTTTATCTTAGCAACAGGACATTCTGCCAGAGATATTTTTGAACTGCTGCACAGCAAAAGTATTTTGATAGAAGCAAAACCTTTTGCATTGGGTGTACGGGTTGAGCATCCACAACATTTAATTGACAATGTGCAATACCATTGCGATACCAGAGGGGAATTTTTGCCGCCAGCTTCTTATTCATTGGTAGAACAAGTGAATGGCCGTGGTGTATTTTCTTTTTGTATGTGCCCCGGCGGCATTATTGCACCAGCTGCTACTGCACCGGGAGAAGTGGTAGTGAATGGATGGAGCCCAAGCAAAAGAAACAACCCTTATGCCAACAGCGGTATGGTGGTATCGGTAGATGAAAAAGATGCCTGGAGAGAGTTTAAAAGACTGAAAGGGTTTAAAGGATTTGAAAACGCTGGTGAATTAGAAAATAGCCCTTTGCTTTTAATGGCATTTCAAAAAATGGTAGAACAGGAATGCTACAAAGCTGGCGGTGGAAAATTTATTGCACCTGCACAACGCATGGTTGACTTTAGTTTAAAAAACCATTCTTTATCATTGCCCAATTGCAGTTACCAGCCCGGATTGCAATCAACACAACTACATGAAGTATTACCTTCTTTTATTTATGAATGTTTGGCAAAAGGGTTCCAGGCTTTTGGAAAAAAAATGAGGGGTTATTTTACAAACGATGCTGTGGTGGTGGCAACAGAAAGCCGCACTTCTTCACCAATACGAATACCAAGAGACAGCGAAACATTAACGCATCCACAAATAAAAAATTTATACCCATGCGGCGAAGGCGCCGGCTACGCAGGTGGCATTGTAAGCGCTGCCATGGATGGGGAAAGGGTTGCAAGGCAATTAGCTGATGTGCTGAAAACATAATATGCAGATGTACAAATCTCCATGCATGGATTCAAAAATATTTGAGTACTATCTCACATAAACTTTGCTTCTTTGTCTGGAACACCTACCGTTTAAAAAATTTCATACCCTTATATCCATTTCACCTATACATTTGCCACTCAAACTTTCTGTAACATGAATATACTGGAACTGCAAAACCTCCGTAAATATTTCGCTACACAAAAAGCAGTTGATGACATCAGTTTTGAAATAAAACAGGGAAGTATTTTTGGTTTGCTCGGGCCTAATGGCGCTGGCAAAACAACTTTGCTCCGGATGATAACGGGCATCTTTTATCCTGATGAAGGCAATGTTATCTTTAATGGGAAAAAATTCGATCCTATTAATGATGTACGCTACATTGGTTATATGCCAGAAGAAAGAGGACTGTATAAAAAAATGAAAATTGGTGAACAGGCTTTGTACTTAGCTCAATTGAAAGGCTTAAGTAAAAGCGAAGCGATGGCCAAGATAAAAGAGTGGTTCATCAAATTTGAAATGCAGAGCTGGTGGAATAAAAAAGTGGAAGACCTGAGTAAAGGTATGAGTCAAAAACTGCAGTTTGTAACTACGGTATTGCATGAACCAAAGCTCATCATTCTTGATGAACCTTTCAGCGGACTTGATCCTGTAAATGCCAATCTTATTAAAGATGAAATTTTTAACCTGGCTCAAAGAGGCTGCACCATCATCTTCAGCACACACCGCATGGAGCAGGTGGAAGAGATTTGCGACCACATTGTACTGGTAAACAAAGGACATAAAATTTTAGACGGAACAGTAAAGGAAATAAAGAACCAGTTTAAAGAAAATATTTTTCAACTGGGTGCTGAAACAAATGCACTCAACCTGGCCACGTTTATTTTTGAAGTAATAAAACATCAGCCGGATAAACTGCTTTTAAAACTGCAGCATAACAGTACCCCAAATGATGTACTGAAACATTTTATCAATCAAAACATTGCCATCCATTCATTTAATGAAGTACTGCCATCGCTCAATGAGATTTTTATAAAATTAGTTGAAGGCACACCGGAGGCAAGACAATTTGAAAAAGTACAATAGTCATTAGTGAATTGGCAATAGTCAATATTGCACACTCACTTATAATACTCACAACTCACTATTCACAATTGACAAAACGATATCATGAACAAAATATCATTAATCATAAAAAGGGAATACATCACAAGGGTAAGAAACAAAACATTCCTGCTTTCAACTTTCCTGCTCCCGATTGTGATGATACTGTTTATTTTCGGCAGCGCTTTTCTTGCTGTTTCATCAAAAGAAAAACTAAAGAAAATTGCTGTGATAAATGATCCTGGCTTTTTCAGGAAGAATTTAAAAACTGACAGCACCAGGCTGAGTTTTTCATTTGTTTCCGATCTTGACAGCAACAGCTACAGCAAACAAGGCTATGATGCCCTCATCGATTTAAAGAACGACAGCAGTGTAAAAAAATTCAACATTTATTCAGTAAAACAAATAAGCGCCGATACAAAAGAAGATATTGAAGAAAGGCTTGATAATGCATACGAAGCATACAACCTCCAGGAAAAAGGTATAAGAAAAGAAGTGCTTGACAGCATTAATAAAATTGCATCGGGCAAATACAGTATTGATAACAGGGTAAAAAATGAAAAGGGTGGTTCAAAAGAAGTTAATGCTGCAGTAAATACGGGTGTAGGAATGGGCAGTGGCCTGTTGATTTATATTACCATGTTTGTATTTGGTGCAATGGTGATGAGAGGTGTGATGGAAGAAAAAACTAACCGTATTGCAGAAGTAATGGTAAGCAGCGTAAAACCATTTGAACTGATGATGGGGAAAATACTTGGCATAGCCGCTGTGGGATTAACACAACTTGTGCTGTGGGTTGTATTGGTATTTGTACTATCATCTGTAGCGTCTGCATTTTTACCACACGAAGTAATTCAGCAGGCTGGCAACGCCAATCAATCAATGCCTATGAGTGGAAACAATGCTGCCGTATTTTCAAAACTCGGTGAAGCTGGCAAAGCTTTCAGCAGTGTAAACTGGTTGCAGGTGATTGGTTGCTTTGCATTTTACTTTTTGGGTGGCTATTTATTTTATGCCTCTTTGTTTGCTGCCATTGGCAGTGTAATTAACGAAGACCCACAGGAAGCTCAATCGCTGATGCTGCCGATAACCATGCCAATCATTTTTGGCTTTATCATTTTGATGAGTAATGCCAATACTCCCGACAGCCCTGCAATGGTGTGGGCCAGCATAATACCTTTTACGTCGCCTATTGTAATGATGGGCCGCATACCAAGCGGCGACGTGCCCTGGTACCAGTTGCTTGCATCAATGAGTTTATTAATTGCAGGTTTTATTTTCACTACCTGGCTGGCAGGAAAAATTTATCGAACTGGTATTTTAATGTATGGCAAAAAAGCAAGCTGGAAAGAAATGTTTAAATGGGCTTTTAGAAAAGCATAAGAATAAAAGAACTTATAAAAAAAATGGCTGCCTTGTGCAGCCATTTTAGATATAGAAGGGGTTAGTATATCGTTATTTACCAAAAACACTTTTATACGCCTGATCTTTTGCGTACTTATACAACAAACCGCCAATCATTAACATTGTACCCAAAAAACATCCCAGCACAAACCCAAGAATCATTAAAATTATAGTAGGCTGTTCTTTTACATCAAAAGGTGCAGTAGGTTTATCAAGCATAGCAATTATTGGTGTTACCTTTTGCAAACGCCATACTGCTTCGTCCCGGTTATTGATGTACATATCACGCTGGCGAAGTATCCTTTCTTTTTCTGAGGAAATGTTGCCCTTTGGTATTGCATACTCAAGCAGTTCGGCTGGTGTAAACATGGTACGCTGCTGCATACCAATGGCCTGCCTGTCTATAGCATTTATCATCCGCTGCAACGAGTCAATTTTATCCAATGTAAAATTGTAATCGTCCAATGCTTTCTGCCGTTGCAAATCCACGTAAAATTTTGAAAGTTTATCAGCAATTACATCAGAAAAGGGAGTAATGTATTCTTCTTTCCTGCCTGTATAGTACAACTCAAGCACACCATTCTTATTCATCTTTGCCAGTATATCAGCTTCCAGTATTTCGCTGGCTTTTATTGCTAATGCAGCGCTGTCTTTTGGAAGTGTAGTGCTTTTTGTCCAAAAAGGTTTGTTATCATTAATATCCTGTATCAGCAATTCGCCAATCATTTTATTAGCAAACTGCGGTAGCCTTGTTACTGCAACAGATTCCCTGATACGGCGGCTTTGTGCCAGTTCAATAATATTGATTGTTGCTTCGGAACTAAATGATTTGGGAGCATCATTTAAACCAAGTATTCCTTGCAGCATACTGTTTGAAATAGTATGATCGCTTGGCGACAACAAAGGAAACAGGGTTGCTTTAGAAGTATAGCTTGTACGCTTGCCATGGGCATATAAAAATGCTGACAATGCCAGTAAAATGCCAGCACCCAGTATAATTATTTTATACCGCTTAACCCTTGTAACTATAGCCTGTAGTAATTGAGCTGACTCCACAATATTTTATTTTCTTAAGAGTAAATAAGTAACCACTAATGGTATGGTGGCTGTTAATCCCTGTATCACTGAATTGCCAATATCTTTTCCTTCTGGCCTTTCCGGCACCGTTATCACACAACCCTCTTCAATTTTTGGATAAAAATGTATGAAGAAGAAATTTTTAGTGCGTTTACTTTTCCCATTTGCATAGGTTACAAAAATTCTTTTGCGCCATGGTCTCAAGCTAAAGCCACCAGCTTTATCAACATAATAGCTAAGGCTGGTATGATCTTTATCAAATGCTATTTTTAAAGGCGATTGCACTTTTCCCTGTACAGATACAAACGGGTTTATTTCTGGTATATAAATCACATCATTATCCTGCAGCACTATGTCATATTGTGAGCCTTTTTGCTCCATTGCTTTTTTTAAATCTATGCTTACAGGTTGTTCCAGATTATTTAGTAATGTTTGCTCATCATTGCTGATTGCTTTTCCTGAAGAATCTTTTTTGGGTTTGGTTAAAAAAGTTTCTCTCAGGTAATCGCCCTTTCTCCTGTACAGCATGGCACCACTTAAATTAGCATTGTCCTGTATGCCGCCAGCCCTCTCTATATAAGATGAAAGCCTTTCATATTTATCTAGCCGTGGATAAACACCCTGGTATTTGACAAGGCCTACAATGTGTATATTTTCCTGCAAAGAAAAACTCGGGTTCTTCCTCACATGAATTTGATCGTAAGGACGCAACACTACTTTTCCTGCAACAGAATCCAACTCTAATGTTGAATTGATATTGTAAGACCTTACAATTGTACGGGTTGGCTTTAATCCCTGCTTGGCGCTGTCCATATCAACAATACTTGCAATTTCAAGCCTTCCAAACTCTGCTGAGGGTTTTAATCCACCTGATAAATAAATTAAATCCTGTAGTGTCATGCCGCCATATTTTCTCACCTTTCCTTCCTTTCTTACTTCACCATCAATAAATACATATTGAGCATCGCCAAATTCGCTGGCGCTGAATAATTGTATTACATCGTTTGGTTGTAGTGGTACATTGTTTACGCTATGAATGTTTTCATTGCTGTAATCTGTAAGGTTTACTTCCAGTTTATCTGATTTAATATTGGTAGAATCTCCTGCCCCACGAAAGATATATGCCCTTTGTAGATAAGTACTGTTAGTAATACCACCGGCACGGTTGATAAGGTCAAACAGCCTGTCACCTTCTCTCATTTCATAAATGCCGGGATAAGCTACCGCACCGTTTACTTCAATTTTATTGATAATACCAGATTTTACAATATCTGCTTTTACAATATCCCCATCCATTAATTCAAAATCCTGGTCTTTCAGTTTTACAATAGCAGTTGCATTTACATCATGTATTACTTGTCTTTCATTTTCTGAACGGATAACTTTTACTGCTGAGGAGTATGCATCCGCTGTAAAACCACCAGAGTATTGCATCAATGCCCTCATGCCTTCACTTGTTTTTAACTGGTAATACATGGGCCTTTTAAATTGTCCTGTTGCCAACACCTTCTTTTGAGCAAAGCTTACTACGATAAAATCATTGTTTTGCAGGTAAATTCTTTTGCCAATATCGCCACTCTGTAAATACCTGTATACATCCAGTACTTCCACTACTTTTCCATTACGCTTTACCAAAATTTCCCGAAGGTTTCCATACTCAGTAACGCCACCGGCCAGCCCAATAGCATTATATGCGTTTGAAAACGCTGATAACAATTTTGGGCCAGGGTTCATTACTTCACCCACCACATTAATGTTAATTGTTCTTGGCTGGCCTAAAGTAACCTGTATGTTGGTGCCTGCAGGTACAGCCGTGCTAAACCTTGCAGTAACTAATTGTTGTGCATTTTCAAAAGTTAATCCCTGTACTGTAATTTTACCAAGACCCGATGGAAAGATAGCTCCATCCCTCGCCACAATATAATCTTCCTGGTATTCGCCGCCGCCCCATAACGAAACAATAATATGGTCGCCCACGCCAATAGGATAATCTGATGGAGGAATTGACAATTCGGAAACATCGTTCATAGCGCTGTTTTGAAAAATATTTGCACCATAAGTATCATCAGCCTTGTAGTAAGCTCTTTTTAAATTATCGCCTTGTGTACTGTCTTTATCTAATTTTTTATTCTCTAAGCGGTTTCTTATTTCGGGGTTGTTTTTAGTACGATCGCCGCCAACAGTATTTTGTTTTTGATTATTGTCTTTAAAAAAACTTTCAAATCCGCCCTTCGTCATTAAAGTAGGATTTACAGAAGAAGGAGATATTTGACCCAACCCCTGTGTAATGGGTTGTGACAATGCAATGTTGCCAACGATAAGGCAAAGCAACATCAGGTATTTCTTCAAAAGGACGCTTTGGATGGTCTTCATTCTTCCTGGTTATTGGTAAACAAGTTTTTTTTAACCTCAGCAGTTTTCATTTTTCAGGGACGGATTGACCGAAAAAGAAGCTAATCTTCAATGAGTTAGTTTCAGTTTCGGGTACACACACGTAGTGTTACAGCCTAAAACGCAGAAATGAGGATTTTATTTTGGAGAGATTCCGTTTTTTGGAAAGAATTTTATAACAGATGCTGGTTTAGGTACCAGATAGTGAATTCAATGTCAAACTAAACGATAAATGAGTAGCTACTTTTCCTGAATAATAAATTCGCTGCTTTTGTAGCTCAGAACAACTGTTTTCTTTGTAATTCCAGCATTTTTCCATGATAAAGGTATCTGGCTGAAATCATTATCGAAATTCAGGTATATATCTGTTGTTTGGTTTCTGTCAAAATCACCAATTACAAATTGAATCGCCGGATGTTTCATTTTTATTATCAGGGAATCATTGGTAGTGGTGATATAAGGCATATCCAACTGAACTGTAGGGTAAGACCTGGTGCTTTTTTCGCTGGTTAGTTTTAAACGGAGATAAAAGTAGGTGTGGGCGCCACCATTTCCAATAAAAACGAGTGAGTCATTTTTTCCGTCATTATCAAAGTCCCAACGATTTGAATAATTATATGAAAGCGTTTTGATTTTTATGTTTGGGTTATAGATATACTGCACAAATTCATTGGCTGGATTTTCAACATAAACAGATGAATCTTTTTGCGCCAGCAAATAGTTTGCTGCAAAAAGAAAAATGGCAATGATTATTAAACGCTTCAATGGTTAAAGCTTATACAAAAGTTAGTGCCGGAAAATTATTTGCTAAGTGAAATCAAAGTACTGTTATAATCATTCCATATCTCTTTCACCACTTCAGCTGCAGGTTTTACTTCTTTTATGATGGCACTCACCTGCCCTATTTCCAATTCGCCTTCATCAAGATTACCTTCAAACATGCCTTTTTTGGCACGGGCACGGCCTAATAAACTTTGTAGTTCTTCCACGGAAGCGCCGCTGTCCTCAGCAGATTGCACTTGTTCAAAGAATTTGTTTTTTATTAATCGTACCGGCGTGAGTTTTTTAAGAGATAGCTGTGTATCCCCTTCTTTTGAATTAACTACTCTTTCTTTAAAATTAATGTGAGACGAAGCTTCAGGTGTGGCCACAAAGCGGCTGCCGATTTGTACACCTTCTGCACCCAGCACCATAGCCGCCAGCATTTGTTTTCCTGTGGCAATACCACCTGCGGCAATCACAGGAATAGTTACTGCTTTGGTTACTGCCGGAATTAAAACCATCGTTGTTGTTTCTTCCCTTCCATTATGCCCGCCTGCTTCAAAGCCCTCTGCTACCACAGCATCACAACCGGCTTCTTGTGCCTTCAATGCAAACTTGCTGCTGCTTACTACATGTACTATTATAATACCATGCTCTTTGAGTTTTGATGTCCAGGTTTTAGGATTACCTGCGGAGGTAAAAACAATGGGCACCTTTTCTTCAATTATGGTTTGGATGTGTTTATCAATATCAGGGTATAGTAAAGGTATATTTACACCAAAAGGTTTATCAGTAGCTGCCCTGCATTTTTGAATGTGTTCTTTTAAAACATCGGGGTACATACTGCCTGCCCCCAGCAAACCAAGCCCGCCTGCATTACTAACGGCACTGGCAAGCCGCCAGCCGCTGGCCCATATCATGCCTGCCTGGATGATAGGATATTGAATATTGAAGAGTTTTGTAACACGGTTGGAGTATAATGGCTGCATTGATACATTATTTTATTGTTGAATTGTTCTTTGATGAAACACCTCAAATCAATTTAAAAATAAAGATAACTGAAAGGAAATTATGGGCTATATGAAATAAAAGAAGCTCTACAATTAAACAATGCAGCAATAGAACAATTATCCTAAGTCGATATCAGTATCATCGCCAATATTTAGTGAACGGGTTTCTCCTTTAATACCAGTATCGCTGCCGATTAAAGATTCATCTAAAACAACATCATACAATTTGGAGAATGATCCAACAATAGACTCTTTCACAATGGTATAGTTAAGCACAGTATGATCGCCAATGGAAACATTGGGCCCGATAACAGAATTTTTTATATCGCAGCCCTCCCCAATACTTACCGGAGGAATAATAATAGTATTTTCAAAATTATCCTGGCCATGAATGGTGCCGCCAAATTTTTTCAACATGGTGGCGTTCGATTCAAGCAGGGTTTCTTTTTTACCACAGTCAAACCAGTTCTGCACTTTAAAATATTGAAATTTTGCGCCCTGCTGTATCATACACTCAAGAGCATCAGTAAGCGTAAACTCTTCATTCGTTTTTTCGCCTTGCTCAATAATTTTTTTAATGCAGGAAAAAAGGGTGCTTGTTTCTTTTATTTTATAAATACCCACCAAAGCCAAATTGCTTTTTGGTATCGCAGGTTTTTCTACCACCCTTGTAATATTATTTTCCTCGTCCACTTCGGCCACACCAAAATTGCGTGGATCATCTACTTTTTTTAACCCCAACATTGAGAAAGGAGAATCCAGCACTTCTTTTACATTGTACTCAGCAATGGTATCGCCCAATACGATAATTACTTCTTCATCTCTGTTTACAATTTGCTTGGTAAGGTCGATTGCGTAGCCAGTGCCATTACGTTCATTTTGATAAACGAAATAATTATTAAGATGGGGATACTTGTCCTTCACATAGTCTTGTATTTTATCGCCCAAATAACCAACGATAAAAATAAAATCGGTAACCCCTGCTTCATGCAATTGATCAACAATAATGCTGAGGATGGTTTTTCCTGCCAAAGGAATGAGCGCCTTGGGCTGTGTATAGGTATGGGGGCGAAGTTTAGTGCCGGCGCCCGCCACTGGAATTATTGCTTTCATTTTTAATAATCATCACACCATTGGCGTGATATTTTATCTACAATCGAAATGCTGGTTTAAAAAAACGGACTGTGAAAGTAGGGATTTTTGTGTAAATGGTACATGAAAACAGTTTTAGTAAGTATCAAGCATGCTGCAGAGGTTTTAGTACAACTGCTCATCAAAGCCTGTTTCTTTTGCATTCACTTTTTTATCTGCTAAAAATTTATTGCGCCAGCCAACCACTGCCGCCAGCATCAGCATTACAATTAACAACGATAATGCCTTCGACAAATTTGTTTTTTCTGAAATAAAACCGATAACAGACGGGCCAGCTAAAAAACCAATAAGTCCGCCTGTAGTTACCATTGCAAAACCCTCCACTTTGCTTACACCAGGTATATTACCCGATGCCCTGAATAAAATTGGAACAATACCTGAACAGCCAAACCCAATAATAATATACCCGGCAATAGCAAGGCTGATATATGTTGAAAATACCACCAGCAAAAATCCTACAGCCGCAGTAAGCGTTCCAATAATTACAGTTTTTTTATTCCCAATCAGGGATACAATCTTATCGCCATTCAATCTACCTACTGTCATAGCTATAGAAAAGCCAGCATAGCCCAAACTGATTAATGCTCTTGGTGCCTGCATCACTTCCTTAAAATAAATAGCACTCCAATCGGCTACACAGCCTTCGGCCATAAACAATACCATGCAGATAAAAGAAATACTGAGAATACTTAACGAAGGAAATTTTAAACCAGAGCCTGAATGAATAATTTCCTTATTGCCAAGTAAATAATGCCGGTTGCTGATGTTTACAGTAATAATAACAACAGCCATTATTAGAATCTGCCAACCTGACGGAACAGATATCATAAACATCAACGCAGCAAAGGCGGCACTTACAAAACCACCAAGGCTGTATAAGGCATGACAGGTACTCATTAATAACCTGTCATATTTTTTTTCCATGATGTTTACAGTGGCATTAGCAGACACTCCATTTAAAAAACTTACCAGGCCAAGACAATACAAACTTATCCAGCACATAGGCCTGTTTACAGAATTAATCAATGATACCATTACCAGGCATTGCATAATATACCCTGCAAGCATCCATTTGCCCACCGGTATTTTGGCAAATACTTTTGTGGACAAAAAAACACCAGTAATGGCTCCCAATGGAGATAACAGTAACGATAAGCCCAAACTTCCGTCGGTAAAAGCAAGCCTTTGCTTGATACCGGGTATTGCGGCCACCCATGTACCAAACAAAAGACTGCTGCAGGCAAATAAAAAACCCACAGCCAATACAGGCTTCAGCTTAACGAAAGATGAAAAATTTTTAAAAAGCACAGTATCAAATTTATGCCAACCGCACTGAATAGTTTACCAATCTAATTACAAATGGAAGCACAATCGTTTGCAATTATCAAAAAAAGTGTACGTTGTATGATTGATGTATTAGCAGGCAGGCTTTCCACAAAAAAATAAGCTTGTCCACAGTTACACTTTTTGCTAACTGCTGCTTAGTATATTTGCACCCTCAAATCAACTACATGCAAAGAGATTCCCTCGTTTTTGACATCATCAACAAAGAATTACAACGCCAGCGCCATGGGCTTGAACTGATAGCTTCAGAAAATTTTACTTCACTGCAGGTAATGCAGGCTTGTGGCAGCGTAATGACCAATAAATATGCTGAAGGTTATCCTGGCAAGCGCTACTACGCCGGTTGCGAAATAGTTGATCAAACTGAGCAATTAGCCATCGACAGAATAAAGCAAATTTTTAATTGTGGCTATGCCAATGTGCAACCACACAGCGGCGCACAGGCCAATGCGGCGGTAGCACTTGCTATTTTAAAACCTGGCGACAGAATTTTAGGTTTGGACTTAAGCATGGGCGGGCACTTAACACATGGCTCGCCGGTTAATTACTCCGGCAAATTATATGAAGCACATTTTTACGGTGTAAAAAAAGAAACAGGAACGGTAGATTATGAAATGCTGGAACAAAAAGCAAGGGAATTTAAGCCCAAACTTATCATGTGCGGCGCCAGCGCTTACAGCCGTGACTGGGATTATGCAAGAATAAGAAAAGTAGCCAATGAAATTGGTGCATTTGTACAATGTGATATGGCTCACCCGGCTGGTTTGATTGCAAAAGGATTGCTGGCTTCGCCTTTTGAGCAGTGCCACTTTGTTACAAGTACCACACACAAAACTTTGCGGGGGCCAAGGGGCGGCATTATTTTAATGAAAGAAGACTTTGATAATCCATTTGGGTTAAAAGATGTAAAAGGCAACATAAGGCCAATGAGCAACTTGCTTGATATGGCAGTTTTTCCCGGAATACAAGGCGGTCCGCTTGAACATATCATTGCAGGAAAAGCAGTGGCATTTGGAGAAATATTGACAGATGAATTTACCTCCTATGCAAAACAAGTTGTGAGCAATGCACAGGCAATGGCAAAAGCATTTGTTGATAAAGATTATCACCTCATCAGCAACGGCACAGATAACCATTTAATGCTGATTGATTTGAGAAATAAAAACATCAGCGGTAAAAAAGCAGAACAGGCACTTGTAAAAGCAGAAATAACCTTGAATAAAAACATGGTCCCTTTTGATGATAAGAGTGCCTTTGTTACATCAGGCATACGCATTGGTACACCAGCAATAACAACAAGAGGTTTGAAAGAAAATCATATGCAGTTTGTAGTAGACGCAGTGGACAAAGTATTGATGAATGCAGACGATGACAATGTAATAGCTGCTGTACGCAAACAGGTAAATGAATTTATGGATCAATTTTCTTTATATCCTGAACTGGGATAACTATTTGGTGCAACCTTGTAAAAGGCTTGCTTGTCTGAAATAAAAACTTATTGCATATGTTGCAAAGGATACAAACAATATGGTTACTGCTGGCAGGCATAGCTGCTTTTCTTACATTAAAATTGCATTTTTACAGCGGTCTGATGTCGCAAGAAGCCAGCGCTCCACCTATTTATACAAAGCTTAATGGAATGTCTCCTTTTTGGCTTATGCTTGTAACCATCCTGATTGGCTTGATTTCCCTGGTAACGATTGGCTTGTATAAAAAAAGGGTCATCCAATTAAGGCTTTGCGTATTAGGTATTTTGCTGGAAGCCCTTTTAATATTTTTCTATTATCAAACTATTAAATCAAAATTTATTGCCGGTCAGGGCGAATACTCTCTTACTTCACTTCTCCATTTACTCATTATTGTATTTTTTGTATTAGCTGCAAGAGGTATTAATAAAGATGAAAAGCTTATTAAAGAAAGCGACAGGCTGAGATAAATATTATTGTTGAAAATATGTTGTTTATTTAGATAGTTTACTGCAAAATTGTATTGTTGTCCGGCTTTTTTTAAATAATATTGCAATCAGTTTTGTACCCTCAATAAAAAACGATTTCCCCTTAGCAGATTAGTGAAACCTTACGGTATGCCGGCGGCCGCATGTGCCGGTAATTAATTATTTTAAACTTTACACATGAAAAAACTTTACACTTTGGTGGTGGCTGTTGTAGCTATGCTTACAGTTGCAAACGCACAACTTACACTCAGTACCCAGTTCATCAACCCCTGCGGTGGCGATGAACACAATGAATTTATTGTTGCAAAAACTGGTTCTAACCCCGTAAATATTGCTGATGTTGTTTTTGGCTCTTACAACCCTTCCAGCAATTCAAATGGTATTGGTGGCGATCCGGTAGTTAATTATAATTACTGGTGGAGAGGTAAAAACGCCGTGTCTACACCATATCCTACTTTTTCAAATTTTCCCGGCGAGTCATGCGAAACAGGTCTTAGCTGTTATGGTTTTAGGTATCCTTCTGTTTCTGCTGATGAAACTGATATAAACAGGCTGATAGATACACTTAACAACATTGCAGGATGTGCTGTATTCATTGCAGTTCCATCTACTGATGTTATTCCCGCCAACAGCAATGTTATATTTTTCCTGGGTGCAGGGTATAGAGGCACAAGTGATTTGTGCGGCTTTAACGACCCAAGTACAAATATGAACTTCAGCAACCATTGCAGCAATGGTTCACCTGTGGCAACATACTATGCAGTATTTGGTACAGGAAGTGGCAGTGGTGCCAGTTGCACTAATACAGGAGGCGGATATTTCAGCAACAGCAACCGCAGGATAAGTGTGTTGCATACCTACCTTGGAGGCGACACATTAGTTGTTACCAACTACAGCACATCATTACAGGATTATGACCCAGGAAGCGGAGCCAGCGCAGGTAATGCAGGCCTTATTGTACCAAATGGTTCGGGCGGCACTACTTGGATAAACAACCAGGGATGTATTCCTCCTGCTACTGTAGTTCTCCCAATAAGGCTTGACTATTTTACTGCTGTATTGCAGGGCAAAGAAGGTCTTATTAAATGGAGAAGTTCATTCGAAGAAAACATAAGGGATTTTGTAATAGAAAAATCGCTTAATGGCCGCAACTTCTTTACACTTACACATACTACACCTAAAAATATTTCGGGTAGCGAATACAGCATTACCGACCCTGCTCTGGCAACAGGTAATAATTTTTACCGCCTCAAAATTGTGAACACAGATGGCACTGTAGATTACTCTGTTGTTGTAAAAATCTATTACAAAAAAGGCACTCCATCAGTTTGGTTTGTATATCCAAATCCAGCTGAAGGAGACGCCGCCTTAATATACCAATCAGTAACAACAAAGAAAATAACAGTAAATGTTACTGATGTAGCAGGCAGACTGATTAGTCAGGGTGTTCATACAATTACTGCAGGCAATAACAGAATTGCCATTCCAGCACAAAAGCTGGGTGCAGGTATGTATATGGTTACTGTTTTTGCAGACGGAGAAAAAGAAACAAGTGCGTTTATAAAGAAATAATAGATCTTTTTTTATTAATAATGCCCCGCAATAGCGGGGCATTTACTTTTATCACAAAAACCTTCCCGTATAACTCTCTTTACACATCTTCAAATCTTCTGGCTTGCCTGTAAATACTATATTACCGCCACCATCACCAGCTTCTGGGCCCAAGTCAATTACCCAATCAGCACTTTTAATAACATCGGTATTATGTTCAATTACTAAAATAGTATGCCCCTGTTCTATCAATGCATTAAAAGAGGTGAGCAATTTTTTTATATCATTAAAATGTAAACCAGTTGTTGGTTCGTCAAAAATGAAAAGTATTTGCCCGCTGGCTTTGCCTTTGCCAAGAAACGAAGCCAGCTTTACTCTTTGTGCTTCGCCACCGGACAATGTGTTGCTTGATTGGCCAAGCTTAACATAGCCCAATCCTACATCACTCAATGGCAGTATTTTTTTTGCCACATCAGGTTCATCAGCAAAAAAATCTATTGCTTCATCCACACTCATCTCCAGCACATCATAAATATTTTTCTCCTGGTATGTTACTTCCAGCACTTCTTCCTTGAATTTTTTACCTCCGCACACTTCACAGGTCAAATGCACATCTGCCAAAAACTGCATCTCTACAATTTGCTCTCCCTCACCGCTGCAGGCATCACATCTTCCGCCTTCCACATTAAAGGAAAAATGTTTTGGCTGAAAACCACGAATCTTACTCAATGGCTGATGGCTGAACAATTCCCTTATTTCATCATAGGCTTTTATATAAGTAACAGGATTGCTTCTTGATGACTTACCAATTGGATTTTGATCAACCATTTCAATTTGAGAAATAGCATCTACATCACCCTTTATAGCTTTATGTATGCCTGCTTTATCAACACCTTCACCTTTTATCTTTTGTAAAGCAGGATACAAAATTTGTTTTACTAAAGTTGTTTTACCGCTGCCGCTCACGCCACTCACCACACACAATAAACCCAAAGGGAATTCGACAGAAATATTTTTTAAGTTGTTTTGTCTTGCACCTTCCACTTTAATACTGCGTTTCCATTTTCGAACAGTTTTTGGTGGTTCTATTTTTAATTTACCTGATAAATATTTTCCGGTGAGGCTTTTATCATTGGCTACAATTTCGTCATAGTTCCCTGCTGCTACTACTTCTCCACCAAGATGACTTGCCAGCGGTCCCATATCAATAATATGATCCGCTTCTCTCATCATCATTTCATCATGTTCAACTACTACCACTGTGTTTCCTAAATCCCTTAGTTCTTTTAATACCACAATCAACCTTTCTGTATCACGGCTATGCAAACCAATAGAAGGTTCATCCAGAATGTATAAAGAATTAGTAAGGTTGCTGCCAAGGCTTCTCGTTAATTGTATGCGCTGGCTTTCACCGCCGCTTAATGAATTGGCAAGCCGGTTGAGTGTGAGATAACCAAGGCCCACATCCATTAGTGTTTTAATACGGTGGTTTATTTCTATCATAACTCTTTTTGCTACCTGTTGGTCATACTCACTTAATTTTAATCGGTTAAACCATTGCTGCAGCTCTTTAACCGGCAGATTGCAAAGTTCGCCAATATGCTTACCACCAACTTTTACATACAAAGCTTCTTTACGTAAACGATAACCTTTGCAATCCGTGCATTGGGTACGGCCACGGTAGCGACTCAGCAATACCCGGTATTGCACCTTATATAAATTTTGTTCTACCTCTTTAAAGAAATCATTTATACCGAGTACATTATTATGGCCTTCCCATAATTGTTGAACCTGTTCACTTGTCAGATCAATAATTGGTTTATGAACCGGAAAGCCAAAACTCTTTGCGCCTTTAATAAACTGCTCTCTCCACCAGCCAAGCTTTTCGCCTTTCCATGGTGCTACAGCCTCCTCATAAAGGCTTAGTTGCTTGTTAGGAATTACTAAATCTTCATCCAAACCCAGTATTTGTGAGAAACCTTCACATGTAGGGCAGGCACCATAAGGATTATTAAAAGAAAATAAGTTAGGAACAGGTTCTTCAAACAGTATTCCATCCAGTTCAAACTTGTTACTGAAATGCAACATCTCTTTTCCATTCACTTCCAGCAGCATTTTTCCCTCGCCTTCATAAAACGCTGTTCCAACAGAATCAGAGATACGGTGTATATCATCTTCATCAAAATTTTTTGTAACCAACCTGTCAACGAGAAGAAACAGTTTTTCAGGAAGTTTTTTGTCGGACAATTCTAATAGGTCTTCTATTCTTGAATGTTCTAATGCGCCACTCGATGATGGTGAAGCTACTCTTGAGAAACCTTTCTGCAGTAATATATTAAGCTCTTCTTTTGTATTACGCTTTGCATGTTTCTTAAAAGGAACAATAATTAAAACTTTATCGCCTTGCTTTAATTCTTTAATTGCTTTTACCACATCAGCTACATCATCCTTCTTTACTTCTCCCCCACTTACTGGTGATATAGTTTTCCCCACCCGTGCATATAGCAGGCGTAAGTAATCGTAAATCTCCGTCATACTACCAACAGTACTTCGTGGTGTACGGGTTATTACTTTCTGCTCTATGGCAATTGCCGGGCACAATCCTTTGATATAATCCACATCAGGCTTATTCATTCTTTGCATGAATTGCCGGGCATAGGCACTAAGGCTTTCTGCGTAGCGGCGCTGGCCTTCTGCAAATAATGTATCTATTGTAAGTGAAGATTTGCCTGAACCAGACACGCCAGTTACCACTATCAGCTTATTTCGTGGTATGGTCACCGTTACATCTTTCAAATTATGCACCCGGGCTCCTTTTATTTTTATATCGTCCAAAGCTGAAACAGCCGCTTTGCTGTTTGATTGCTTTTTTTCTTTTATATCCATAGTTTTTGCAACAGCAAAAATATCCGTTTACAATGAGGAAAATACCGAAAAACGAACTAACCCTTCGTAGTTCTACGATATTCACATTCGTAGTTGTTCGAAAATGCCGAGTACTTGTGCCCGATTTTGCGTTTTGGAGCAAAAAAAAGTTAAAAAAAAAGTTGTGTATTCAATTTAGCTTCTACATTAGCACTACCAATATCCGAAACACTTTGAAAAGCCGTTAGCACTTCATGTTGCTCCTCAGCTTCTCACTTTCGTCTCTCATATTGGCACTTATCCAAATCTATAACAAACCAAAAACCGCCTATTATGAAGAGCCTGTCAAGCCTAACAGACCAACAACTTGTACATCAGTATGTAGAAGGAAACACTGAAGCATTGTCAACATTAGTTTCCCGTTACAAAGACAAAATCTACACTTCCATCTATTTGCTTGTTAAAGACAAGTATTTAGCAGAAGACCTTTTCCAGGACGTTTTTATCCGTATCATCGACACCCTTAATGGCGGTCGCTATACAGAAGAAGGAAAATTTTTACCATGGGCTTTACGTATTGCACACAATATGTGTGTTGACCATTTCCGCAAAGTAAAACGCAGCCCCAGCATTAAAACAAGCGATGACCGTGACATTTTTGAAGTGCTGAACTTTAACGAAGCCAGCCCTGAGCAAAAAATGATGCAAAATCAAAGCCACGACCGCATCCGCAAAATGATCGATATGCTCCCTGAAGACCAGAGAGAAGTGATCATCCTGCGTCATTACGCTGACCTTAGCTTTAAAGAAATTGCTGAGCTTACAAAATGCAGCATCAATACAGCTTTAGGCAGAATGCGCTATGGCCTTATCAATATGCGTAAAATGATGGTAGAAAAACAAATTGCTTTATAAACAAAAACAGTACCCCACAAACAGAAAACTTTACACTCACAATATTCACTGTAACCCCTCAATAACACTAAACCCTCCATATTGTTTGGAGGGTTTGTTTTTTATCCCACACAGAGGAGCAGAGGGCGCTGAGACTTTTTGGTTACTATCATTGGTGCTTTGATGTGACTTTAGTGGCGAGGCTCCGTTCAGTGGCAAACCTTATTGATCTTTGCCGAGCTAATTATATAAAGTTGGCACCTTTTAAAAAGGTGCCAACTTTATTGAAGTCTATTTTTTCTTCTCATAAGCCTTCAACCCACACTTCAGCCATTCTGCAAATTCCTCCGGGTTTGGTGTATAGAATTTTGTTTTTGTCAAAGCAATTTCATCAGCGTTTATAATGGCATATTGTGGTTGGGATGCTGCCCCAAAATTTTCTGTTTGAAAAGTTGCCCATTTATCGCCAACAGTTATAATACTTTTATCTGTGCCATTACTTGTTTTAAAAACAGTTTGTTCTGTTGCTGGCAGTTTTGTTTTTTCATCCACATACAAACTCACCACAACAAATTTGCTCCGCATAATGCTGTCCACTTCTTTATCTGTCCACACTTTTTCTTCCATTCGGCGACAGTTTACGCAGGCCCATCCAGTAAAATCAATCAGCAATGGTTTGTTTTCTGCCTTTGCTTGCGCCAATGCTTTTTCATAATCATTATGCAGAGGTTTTATTCCCTCTGTAAGCAATACATGGTGAGAATAAATTGTATAAGATAGTGGCGGAGGAAAACCACTCAACAAACCCATTTTGGCATAGCGGCTATTAGTAACGCCGGGAATTAAATACAATGTAATAGCTCCAAACAAAACAATAAAAACAATTCTTGCAAACGAAAATTTCTTCACCGAGCTACTGTGGCTCATCTTTAATTTTCCTAACAGGTATAATACAATACAAGCACCAATAATTATCCATGCTGCCACGAATACTTCTCTTTTTAAAATACCCCATTGCTCCACATTATCTGCATTCGCTAAAAACTTAACAGCCAATGCCAACTCAACAAAACCCAACACCACTTTTACATCCGTCATCCAGCCGCCGCTTTTTGGCAATGAGTGCAGCCAGTTAGGAAACATTGCAAACAATGCAAAAGGCAAACCAAGCGCCACACCAAAACCTGCAGCACCCACAGTAAGTGGCCACGGTCCCTGGTCAGCTACATTCGCTAATAAAGTTCCTAACAAAGGTCCGGTGCAGGAGAAAGAAACAATACATAAAGTAGCAGCCATAAAAAAGATGCCGCTAAAATTGCTTAACCCTGATTTTGAATCTGCATTATTTGCAAAAGAAGAAGGCAGCACTATTTCAAACAAACCAAAGAATGACAAAGCGAAAAATACAAATACAGCAAAGAAGATAAGATTAAGCCAAACATTGGTGGAAATATTATTAAATATCTCCGGGCTGATGGTTTTACTTGCTATGTGAAAAGGGATAGTAATAGCCACATAAATAAAGAAAATAGACAGCCCGTAAAAAACTGCATTGCTTACTGCCTTGCGCCTGTTAGTGGATTTTTTTGTAAAGAATGTTACTGTTACTGGTATCAATGGAAAAACACAAGGTGTAAGCAAAGCAATGATTCCACCCAGTAAACCCAAAAGGAAAATGGATAACAAGCTCTTATTTTTTGTGCCGTCATCGCCGCAATCACTCACCGGCTTTGTAATGTCAATGGATGCTATTTTTATTTTGCCACCGGATGCTACACCCCCTTCAAGCGCCGTGCTGAATGAAAAAGGGATGTCTTGTAAAAATTCTTCCCCTTTATTATAATTCACAGAAAGCTTGCCAAGCAAATGCGCCGGTACTTTATCTTTAAACTGTATTACTGCCTTCCATTCTGCCTTGCCTTCAGATACATTCAGCTCTTTTTCAAAAATTGCAGAGTTGATTTTTTTTGCTTCTCCCGTGGATATAAAATCTTCAGTTGTAATACTACTGTCAACAAAAACTAATTCTGCTGATGGCGACCCTCCAAAGTCTTGTGAAGGTGCATATAACTGGGTTCCGCTTACGCCTGCTGTTGCAAAAGTGAGTTCGTATTTTTTTTCAGCAATTTTTTTTGATGATACCTGCCAGTTGAAAATTGCTTTGGTTGGCGGGACCTGTGCAAATGAAGCAAGCGATGCAAAAAGAAAGAGAAGTAAAAATCTGAATTTCATTGAATGAAGTTAAGAAGGCGGTTTTATTTTCAATGCGAATGATACCAGTTTTGTATCACCCTGTTTTAAGACGGCAAAAAAAGAAAGAACTTACAATCTTTTTAACCGATTGACAAATAAAAACGGGTTTCTTTGAAACCCGTTAAAATAGTATTAATTGCATTATCTTAATTTAAGGCAACAGTAAAATCAACTTTTTTTGCGGGCAAACATTTTTTATCGTCACAGGTCTGGTATTCCACACTGCCTACTATATTGGTTTTTACATTTGCTTTTAGCTTTACCACCTGCACAAAATCAACCTTTCCTGAATACTGGTTAGCTGATATCTTTAATTTCTCATCTTTAAACAACTGCATTTTGCCTACTTCCTTTACTGGACCACTCAATGTTACCAATGGATTTTTTGTGAACAGGATCTCTGTTGGTAGGCTAATGGCATCATCAGGCTGTGTTTGTGAATATAAATGCCAATTGTTTTGAATTATAGCTGTTAAATGTACTTCATAGGTTTTATCAGCTATCTTTTTTGCTGTATAGCTCCATTGTACAGGATTGAGCATTTGAGCCTTTGCAGCACTAAAAGAAAAAGTAAAAAGTAAAAGGTAAATAAATGTCTTCATCAGTTTATTTTTTGCAGTAGCAAATTTACAAATACAACGCCGGGCATAGTGCTACTTATATTACATCCGGGGCTTTTAACAATAGTTTAGCTGAAAGAGGTGGCAAAAAACTTTTTTACCATCCTCATTGCCCAATAAAGAATTTGTAGCCCTTTCCGGGTGGGGCATCATGCCAAATACATTGCGTTCCTTATTGCAAATTCCTGCAATATTATGAATAGCACCATTGGGATTGCCAGCTGCCGTTACGTGTCCATTTTCATCACAATAACGGTAAATAATTTGGCGATGCATTTCCAGTTCTTCCAGTGTTTTATCATCTGCAAAATACCTGCCTTCGCCGTGGGCAACCGGCACCTTTAATGGCGAACCTCCTTCTGAAGCGCCTTCTTTGATAAAAACATTTTTGCAAACAAACTGCTGCTTTTCATTTCTCAACAATACACCGGGTAATAAACCGCTTTCGCAAAGAATCTGAAAGCCATTGCATACACCCAACACCTTGCCTCCCTTGCCGGCAAATTCAATTACACTTTGCATCATGGGGCTGAACTTGGCAATGGCACCACAACGCAAATAATCGCCATAACTAAAGCCGCCTGGCAATACAATGCAATCATCTGTGGTAAACATACTGATGTCTTTGTCCTTGTGCCAAAGCTCTATCACTTCCTGGCCAAGGTCGTTGCGGAGAGCTTCAATCATATCCCTGTCGCAGTTGCTGCCGGGAAATATTACTACGCCAAATTTCATATTGTGATGATTGTTGATAATAGCAGCAATGCGGCACAAGTGAGTGACACAACGATGCTGAGTTGAAAAACAAAAGCTGGCGCAAAAGTACAACTACGCTGTCATTTTTTTACGAAGTAGCTAAGGGCAATTACAAAAGCTACCATTATCCAATGCAACAAACGGGGGAACCATTTTACTTCGGGGTAAAAAAATGCTGTGCCGGCTGCTGCAGAAAGCGGTATTGCACATAGTATCCAGTAATCGAAACTGTGGGCTGCATTAATAAAGGGTATAAAAAACGCAACGATAAAATAGAGAAATACCAGGTTCCAGCTCTTACGGGTTTGTACCAACTGGCGCAATAAGTTTTTACGGATGAAATAAAAACCAATTAATGTTGTAAACAATACGATGATGATGCCGCCCAGTGCCCAGGCATTATCATAAAATTTTGGCAGGCTTACAGAAATACCCGGGGCCTTGTACCGCTGCCATTTATCCGTCAAAAAAACATAACTAAGCAAAAAATAATATGGGGTTAAAATACCCAGCAACGAAACAATCCACTCAGCCGGATTGAATGGCCGCAGTATAACCAACCCAAACATAATAAGCGCCCCAAAAGCAACCGACGGAAAATAAAAGAAGGTGGCAATGCCAATAACAATACCTGTGTTGAATAACACAGCACTTACTTTGCCAGTATTGTTCAGCGAACTCATTCTTGCCCATACCCACACCATAAGAGAACTTACTATCAACGGCGCCGACAGCATATTCCACTCCCGGAAAAGAGAAGTGATGAGCAGGTAACTCATGGCAGTAAGATAATTGGGTCTAGGCATGAGTTTTTGCCCGTTTGCCAATTGATTAAATGTGATGGCTTGTGTAAACAATAATAAAAAAGCAATGATGGAATAAACAGCCGGCAGGTTTTTACCAACAGGTTCCAGTTGCTTCAATAATTCTTTGTACAAAAAACCATCTGTTTGCTGGGGTTGTGGCTTCAATGGAGTAATAAACACAGGCAGCTTAAGCACTACAGCATACAGGAGCAGCAAAAAGGTATTAATGGGATTATTGGCTTTAAATGTGCCTGTCACAGATAATTACTATTTTTTAATTGCTGCAAAAATGGGCAATAAATGTTGTGCGGCAAAAATTGTTTGGCTTACCACAGAGTGCACAGATCGATAAAGATTTAATACCTGGTTATTTTAATCACAACTATACAGGTTAAATTAAATTTCCGCTGTGTTCATCTGTGTAATCTGAGGCATAATGAGTGGCAAAACTAAAAATCGACTTTTGCAAAACATATAAGTCCACGATAAGTACAAGGCACAATTACCTGCCTGGCTGCCACCTGCTTTGCAAATCGTGGCATAAACTCATAACCATTTTCATAAGTACGCAGCGAAGGGTTGCGGTTTATAGTACCGCCAGGTTTTACAATATTGTCCAGTAGTTGCTTATCTCTTTTGGATATGTCGTTAAATAAAAAATGAATTTCGCCAGATGTATTGAAAGTGCTGTACGAAAGATAATTGTCGTTATCATCAGAAAATTGCTGTTTGTGCAGGATATTAGTCCATTCAGGTATGCCATTCTTTGTTATGCTAAGTATAAGAATATTATCATAATAATACCTGATGCCCTGGTTGCCAAAAGTGCTAAATGGCCTGTAAAATCCATAATAAGAGGGAGTGTACATATAATAATCATAGGAACTAAAGTAAGGTGAACTATAAAGATAATCGTACCGGTTCCAGTTATTTATACCAGAGGTTTGGCTTGCCTGATCTTCGGCAGTAAGTATGTAACTGCCATCCTTTTTTAAAACAATATTGCGGATAAAAAAATCATTAAAAGCATTTTTATCATTGCCCGATGATTTAGCTATCGCTTTTAATTCTTCACTAAACTCGGTATATACATTTGCATACACTGTATCGGCTGCTGCATCCCATATAAAATTATACAGTCCATTTATCGTATTGCCCACTTCTTTATAGTAAAAAGAAGTGAAAACATAGCGTTTGTTGAGATTATCAATCTTCATCTTTACCTCATCAAGATAAGCATCCCGGAAAGGTGATTTGACAACACGAAAAATATCATCAAATGGCGCCTTGGTAATAAAAGTAAGCACCGAGGCATTTTCTCTTACATTATTGCGGATGGTATTACTGAAAATAAAATTGCCGCTGTTATCAACAAAAAAATCCCCGAAAGTAAATTTCCTGTCGTCATAATCCATGCTTACTCTGCTGCTGTGCTGCAACTGCAACTGGTTGTTGAAAAGCTTGGTTACAAAATTTGCCCTATCATCTTTTCGTTGCATTTTAAATACCATAATCTGTTTCTTATCATCGCTCCATATGGTAGAATAGATTTTATTATCGCCAAGCGAACCAATCTGTGTGGTATCAAGTTCCAGTGCTTCATTTACTTTTTTTCCCATGGCATCCAGTTTTTGGGCCATGCAGTAGAGTATTCCTTTTTTCTGGTATTGGTAAATAAGCCACATATAATCCGGGTAAACAATAAAGTCAATATTAAATGTTTTTCCGGGCAGATATTCCAGCTCCACTTTTTCTTTCAGTAACATACTATCATTGTAAATATTGATAGCATAGCGCCAGCGTACATTTTTAAACACCAGGATATTACCATTAAGCTTGCCAAGTATTTCAAAATTCATCGTCATGGCGTCATCCTGGTACGGCTCAGAAAAAACAATCTGCTGTGCTTTTGTACAAAAAGGAAAAACAAGCGCCATGCAAAAAACAAAAATCCATTGCTTCATATCTGCGGATAATTTTACTGCCATAAATGTAAGTTATTATAAACTATACGAAAGTTACAAATGAACAGATGCCCCAATTATTGCTTTTACATGAATGGAAAAAATATTTACCTCAAAAATTAAAACTAACATGAAAACAATATGTGCAGTAATTTGTTGCTACAATAACGTAAAAAAATGCAAACCATACTCATCACCGGCGGCACAGGCCTTGTTGGCAAAGCACTTACAAAAAGGCTTGTAAAAAAGGGTTTTCATGTAATTGTACTCACCAGAAAATTACCCGTACAAAACGATGAAAAGAATATTGAGTTTGCATTGTGGGATGTGGCAAAAAAAAATATTGATATTGCTGCTGTACAAAAAGCCGATCATATCATTCACCTGGCAGGCGCAGGTGTGGTTGAAAAACGATGGACAGCTGCTTATAAAAAAGAAATTCAGCAAAGCCGCATACAAAGCAGCATCTTATTAATTGAAACATTAAAGCAGCATGAAAATAAAGTGCAAACAATAGTAAGTGCATCTGCCATTGGCTGGTATGGCGCAGATGAAGGCCCACAGCAAATCCCTTTTACCGAAACAGCAAAACCCGATACCGCCTTTTTAGGCGAAACCTGCCGCATGTGGGAAGAAAGTATTGATGCAGCTACGGTTTTAAATAAAAGAGTGGTGAAATTGAGAACAGGCATTGTGCTAAGTAATGCTGGTGGTGCGTATGCTGAGTTTAAGAAGCCGCTGCGTTTTGGGGTAGCCACCATATTAAGCAGCGGCAAACAAATAATAAGCTGGATACATATTGACGACCTTTGCAGAATATATATTGAGGCCATTCTAAATATACAACTAAGCGGTGCCTACAATGCGGTGGCACCTGCACCAGTAAGCAACAAAACACTTACGCTTGAGCTGGCAAAAAGCCAAAGAGGTAAATTTTTTGTACCAATGCATATACCTGCCTTTATTTTAAAAATAATATTGGGCGAAAGCAGCATCGAAGTATTAAAAAGCTGTACCGTAAGCTGTGAAAAAATAAAAAAAACAGGATTCACATTTTTATACCCCAGTATTGAAAGCGCTATTAAGCAATTGTGCAGCGAATAAAAAACCCCGGCAGTGCCGGGGTTAAAAAATCATTATCTAAGACTATCCTTTTTTCTTCGGATTGTTGAGTTTTGTTTTCATCAAAGTAGTTTTTAACGGTGTATCGCTGGTAAATAAAGCAGGATTTACCTTGGAAGGATCTCCCTGGTAAGCCCATACCATATGGCCCATATATTTTTTAAACACCGTATTGAGTTCTTCCAGCGTTACCTTTTTCATATCATCACTAATAGTAAGCGCCCTCTTCCAGTTGTTGTGCAGCACTTCATTTGCAGCAAGTGATGCAGCCTGTGCACTATTGGTTTCCTGGCGATAGAAAAAGCCGGTGAGGTATTGTGTTTTCATATTACGCAGTTCATCAGCAGTAAAACCCTCCTTTTTTGTTTTCTCCAGCAAGGTCTTTACCACGCCAATATATTTATTAGGATCTGTGGTTGACACACTAATATTTGCAGATGGAGAACTGCCGCCGTCAAACCAACTGCCGGGGGCATAAGACAGGCCATTCTTTGTTCTTACTTCTAAAAAATGCCGCTGTGAAAAAATACGCATGGCAAGGCTGAATGCATTAAAATCCGGCGTGCCGGGTTCTGGCGCACTCCCTACAGCTTGTATATAGTTTGTTGCAAAATCTTTCTTCTCTGATTTAAAACTGTTTTTTACGGGCTTCAGCATTTCTTTTTGCAGCACAAAAGGTTTGCCTTCAGGAATGGTTGCCAGCATGGCTGCAAGCTTTTTCTCCAGTTCAGTTTTATCAAACTCACCCACTACTACAATGACCATGCGGCTTTTGCCAAGCACATCATAGTAGTGCTTTTTAACTTCCTCTGCTGTTAGTTTTTCCACTGTTGCCACAGTACCTTCAGGCCGCTTGGCATTGTTCTTACCTGCAAAAGCCATTTGCTTTACCATATTATCTATTGCATAATCAGGTTGAGATTCCTGCGCCCTCAAGCCAGTAATGGCATCCTGTTTTATCCTGCTGAACTCCTTTTCATCAAATACCGGGCTGGTAACAGCATCAGCATACAGTGGCCACACTGTTTCAAAATCACTGCTGATGCAGTTCATGCTGATAGTGCTGTAATCTTTTGCAGCACTGCCATATACCTGTGCACTTACTTTGTCAAGCTTATCTTTAAAAGAATTTTTGCTATCGTTCCTGGTGCCACATTCAGTAAGCCCTGTCATAGCAAGGCTTTCAATACCCTGCTTATCTGCTGCATAATTCTGCACACCACCTTTAATGATAGTTTGTATTTCTACAATCTGGTTACCACTTGGCTGTACTATTACTTTTACGCCACTTACGTTCATTTCATAAGCATCGCCTTTCTTTTGTGCTGTTGCTGCAGTTGTAAGCAATACTGCTGACAGCAATAAGCATTTTGCTGTTGAAAAAATATGTTTCATATACCGTAGTATTTAAAAATTAATTATTGAGGTTTAAAAAATTCTGATGGCTTTGATTCCTTATTCATCTCTTCATTGATGATCATACCTGCCACATATTTTTTCCCGGTGATATACCGGCTAATGTAATCACTTATATCTTTTCTTGTAACCTTACTACAGTTGTCAATATAATCAAGAGAATATTCAAAAGAAGTACTGCACCATGCATAAGTAGCCTGGCTTGCCAATGATGACGGCTTTTCATTTTGCCTGATAAAATTGCGTTGCAATATCCTCTTGGCAGTTTCCAGTTGCTCATCAGTATAATAATCAGCATTGCCCCACATTTTTATTTGGTTCATTATTTCTTCATGGCATTCTTTCAATTTTGTTGGGTTAGGCAACACATAAATATTTATTGGCCCTACATAACGTAATGTTTGATAACTAACGCCTGCATAAGTGGCAAGTCCTTTATCAACTAATGCCTGTTGCCATTTAGATGAATTTAAACCAAGAATGGTAGAGAACACATCAGCAGCAACCGTACCAGCAGAGTCATTTCTTGTATCAGGGCCATGCCAAAAGAAAAGCATGTAAGGCGTTTGTGCAATGGATGATTCCTTTACAAAATATTTGGTACCATCTAATGGTGCAAACTCCGGGATAGGATATTTTTCATGGGGATTAAAGTTGCTTGGCTTCCAGTCGCCAAAAATTTTCTCTGCTCTTGAAAACGCATCTTTTGGTTTTACATCTCCGCAAATAACCAACAAAGAATTATTGGGGAAATAATATTTATCTTTTATCACCATCATTTTTTCTGGTGTGGCCGTGTTGATGATATTGTGATCACCGATGGGATTTTTTCTTGTAACCAAATCGCCCCATAATTTTTTCTGACATTCATACCATATTTGAAAACCAGGATCACTTTCTGCTCTCTGAAACTCCCCATCCACCACAGGCCTTTCTTTCTTCATATCCTCTACCCTGTAAATAGGAAAGCGAATAGCAGCATTCATAAAGCGAAGGCCTGCATCAAGGCTGTCTTTATCAAAAGTAAAAAAGTAGTTTACCCGTTCCTCACCTGTAGTACCGTTCCATATAGCGCCAAGTTCCTGTGTACGTTTTAAAAACTTTTCCTGGTCGGCATATTCTCTGTTGGCTTTAAAAAACATATGCTCAAACAAATGGCTCAGGCCGCTGTATTCAGGGCCTTCTGTGTAAGCGCCGTTTTTTACAGCTATCTCAATAGTGGCAAGTGGCACTTTGTGATTTTCAATTACCAATACTTCAAGGCCGTTCTTAAGTTTTTTCCAGAAATAATTTTCGGGGAGCCGTGGCTGTGCAGCAGCAGACAGCAAGCCTGCTGACAATACAGCAGCTGTTAACAATTTTTTCATACACTATATTTTAAAATAATAAAAAAAAGTTTCTACAAGTCTGTTTTCAAAATCCTGTTCCTGCTCCACCAGTAAAACAAAAAGAGGTAACCCAACGCCAGTGTAAGACTTACATACATATACTCATGTGGCATACTGCTGGTATTCTTTGCCAAATCTGACACTGCATTCTTGGGAAAATGTATCAGGCTATCTGAGGAATTTAAGGGCAGATAATTACCCATATAGCCAATATCAAAACCATTTTCTAATTTATATTTCATTGACAGACCCTGGAGAATTCCCCAAAGAATATTTTCTACACCGAGGTAAATAAAAAACAATCCAATTGCAAAGCCCGTTTTTCTTACCAGCACTGCAAATAATAATGCTACCATATTAAAAGAAAGTGCTTTCAAAAAAAAGAAGCCGATATTGTCAATGTTAGATATATCAAAAGAAGAACCGGATGCAAAACCAAAAATAAGAGCCGTAATAAAAACAACTACTGTTGCAACAGCTGCGCCAATTAATGCCATTATAATTTTTACGTCGATAAAACTTTTCCTGCTCCAGCCATCAATAATATTTTGCCTGTGTGTACGGAAAGAAAATTCATTTGTAACAAGCAGTATCATCAACAAGGCAGGCAGCATCAATACAAAACCACTTACATAACTTGTGGTTTGCCATGTATTGGAAAAATTATAAGGCGAAGCTCCGGCAATCATCTTTGTGGGATCTGCATTGTCAATAAAATTTTTCTTTAAATAGAATACTGCATAGTTTGACCCAAGCACGCCGAGCAGGAAAAAAAGGCTTAGCACAATAAACGCAGAATAGTTTTTTAGTTTAAGCCATTCAATTTTTAATAATTGTACCACGTATAAATCAGTTTGTAAGTTCAAAAAATTTGGATTCAAGGCTTTTCTTTCTCAATTGCAGATGGTTCAATGTTACACCTTGTTGAAAAAAATGCCGGTTGATATTTTCAAGATTGGCTGTGCCGATGGGATAAAAAAACTGCAGCACATTGCCTGTTTGCTTCATACTGCTGTAGCCCGATAGCATTGCAGCCGCCTGTTGCAGCTTACTATTATCTACGGCGCCTACTTCCACTATATCTTCATTCGCCAATATCTCATCCACAGATCCTGTTGCAATCAGTTCTCCTTTTTTTAAGATGGCAACATGTGTGCATACTTTCTCCACTTCATCCAGCAGGTGACTTGCCATGATGATGGTTTTGCCCTGCTGCCTCAATTTTTTTATCAGCTCTCTTATCTCCGCTATTCCCACAGGATCAAGTCCGTTAGTAGGTTCATCCAGTATCATTACATCAGGATTTCCCAGTAAGCATGACGCAATAGCAAGTCTTTGTTTCATACCAAGCGAATAAGTGCTGAACCTTGAATTTTTTCTTTGGGTAAGGTTCACAGTTTCAATCACCCTGTCTATATCATCGGCGCCACGCCCTTTAATAGCCGAAGATATTTTCAGGTTTTGTACTGCTGATAAATAGTGGTAGAAGTTTGGTGTTTCTAAAAAAGTTCCCACCTGGCTACGGTGATGAGCGGTGGGTTCTTCATCAAATAATTTATAACTGCCACCACTGGGTTTCAAAATATCTGTCACCAGGCCTAGCAATGTTGTTTTGCCACTGCCGTTGGGGCCCAATATCCCAAACACCGAACCTTTTGGAACTGAAAAACTGATTCCCCGTAGCGCCTGTATGCCTCCGTAATTTTTTTTGAGGTTTTCAACTGTGAGTATTGCCATAGATTGATGTAAAAGAAGAGTTACAAGGGGAAAGATAAATGTTTTTACTCCAGTTCAGACTGCAATTTTTTATAAACGGTTGCTAATTTTAAAAAGCATCATGCCACAGGGAAGAAAACCCGCCCACAATAGCAAGGTTGTTTTTATCAAACCGGAGTTTGTGCAGTTTTAACCCATCAACATCCTGCTGCAATACCTTCCTGTGGTGCGGATTGATGGTGCCGCCATTAAAATTATCGCCTGACTTTGCATTGGAATTATATTGATAAATGGCATCCACCAAAGTACCACGGGGGTACATAATACCAGGCACTCCCCTTCCCCGTATATCTAACTCAAAAGGGTGGCCCAATCCAAGGGTGTGGCCATATTCATGTGCGGCCGTGGTGGGTGTTTGCAAGAGATTGGCCAATAAAAAATAGCCGGTATTACTGCCCAGCCCATCCACAAAAGAAACTTCCATTGCAGATTGTTCTTCAATTCTAAAATAGTTATTTGCAGGATTGGTATTTTCCAATACTTGCTGTTCAGTTAAACTTTTTGTATAGATGCCTTCAATTTTAAAAACCACTTTGTATAAATGCTGATGAATGCGTACCATGGCTTGCGGTTCGTTCCAGTGCCGTTCTATATCAATTGCTATTTTTTTGCTTAAAGCTTCACTGGCTGCATTGCCATAAAAGAAAAATACCGAACGGATGAGGAGAAGATGCTGGTATGGTATAAGTTCGGCGTGACCCATAGTATTTGTATCATAAAGTTACATGTTCGTAATATGAAATAATTTCTTTTACCTTGTATAAATTTCTTCCGAATGAAAAGTTTACACGTTGATGCCAACATAGCCAAAGCCAAAACCATTGATACAGATTTTTATACATCAGCCGAATTGCTGGAAGCAGCCAAAGAAAAAATATTTGCCTCTTCCTGGCAATTTATCGGCAGCAGGGAAACAGTAAAATTCTGTGGCGATGTGGTGCCATTTACCATGCTGAAAGATTATATGAATGAGCCGCTGATACTTACAAAAGATAAAGAAGGCGCCATTCATTGTTTAAGTAATGTATGTACACACCGTGGTAACATTGTAGCGTACAAAGCCTGTAGCAAAGCCAATCACCTTCGCTGCAAATATCATGGCCGTTTATTTGAACTGTCGGGCAAATTTGTTTCTATGCCAGAGTTTAAGGAAGTAATTGATTTTCCCTGTGAGGAAGATAATCTTCCTTCGTTGCCCCTGTTTAACTGGGGCAATTTATTATTCACTTCTCTCAACCCAAAACAAAAGAGCAATATTTATTTCCAGGAAATGATGGAGCGGCTGCATTGGATTCCCATTCATGAATTTACCCACCGCCCAGACCTGGGTAAAACTTTTGAAATGGATGCCAACTGGGCATTATATTGTGAAAATTACTTAGAAGGTTTTCATATTCCCTTTGTACATGCCACGCTGAATGCTGCATTGAGTTTTAATGATTACGCAACTGAATTATATCCACGGAGTGTATTGCAGATTGGCGTTGGTAAAAATGAAGAAGATTGTTTTACATTACCTGAAACCTCAGAAGACTATGGAACGAATGTAGCTGCTTATTACTACTGGGTTTATCCCAATATGATGTTCAACTTTTATCCGTGGGGTTTATCTGTAAATATTGTAAGCCCAATAGGTGTAAATAAAACGAGGGTGGAGTTTGTAGTATTTATGTGGAAAGAAGAAAAGTATGATAAAGGGGCTGGCAGTGATTTAGACAAAGTGGAACTGGAAGATGAAGAGATAGTAGAAAATGTGCAAAAAGGAATTGTAAGCAGGTTTTACAAACATGGCCGTTATTCTGTTACAAGAGAAACGGGAACACATCATTTTCACAGGATGATTGCAGAGAGCATGAAGCAATAGGCAAGGAAGCTAAAGGCAAATAATCAATAACTAACAATTCCTTACCAATGCCAGCAGAAAATACACTCACAAGAAAGATTGGACTTTGGACAACCGTATCGCTTGTAGCCGGCAGCATCATCGGCAGCAGTATATTTATGAAGCCGGCAGTAATGGCCGGGCAGTTGGGTTCACCCTTACTACTAATGTCCGTATGGATAGCTGCCGGGCTTATTACACTGATAGGTGCTTCAATCAATGCAGAGATTGGTGCTATGCTGCCTGTAACCGGCGGCCAATATGTTTTCTTTCAAAAAATGTACGGTAATTTTTTTGCGTACCTGTATGGCTGGGCAGCATTTGCCGTTATCAATACAGCCAGCGTAGCTGCTATTGCTTTTATTTTTTCGCAATACGCTGAGTATTTTATCCATCTGCCGAGATTCTCTGAAGCAGTTGAAAAATCGTGGCAACTTCACATCCCATTTATTGGTCAGCTTTATCCCTTACAAAACGCCGGAGTAAAAACTTTGACGATTACTTTGGTACTTGTATTAACCTGGGTTAACTGCAAAAGTGTAAAGGCTGGCGGTAAAGTGCAGCTGATTTCTTCCATTGCAAAAATTGGTGCCTTGCTGTTAATGTCTGTTATGATTTTCTTTTCGGGCAAAGGCGATGTTCATCATTTCACACAGCCGTCTGCCACTATACATTTAAGTGGCATTGCCTTAATAGCAGGAATTATTGCAGCGATGAGCGGTGCCTTTGCTGCTTATGATGGATGGAACAATATCAGTTTTGTGGCAGGTGAAATAAAAGACCCGGGCAAAAACATCCCTAAAGGATTAGTGATTGGGTTAAGTATTTGCATATTACTGTATTTATTAACCAGCCAGGCGTACCTGTATATTTTGCCAGTGGATGAAATGTCTAAATCATCTTTAGTGGCAACAGATGCATTGCAACCAGTAACAGGAAATATTGGCGCAGGCATCATTGCATTGCTGGTGATGGTGTCAACTTTTGGTTGTACCAACGGCAATATATTAGCCTGCCCGAGGGTAACTTTTGAAATGGCCAAACAAGGTTACTTCTTTTCTGCTATCAGCAAAGTACACCCCAAAAATGAAACACCTGCCAACGCCATCTGGCTGCATACTGCTTTGATTTGCCTGTTTGTATTAACAGGTTCATTTGATATGCTTACAGATTTGTTTGTGTTTGTTACCTGGATATTTTATGGCTTTGGGGCCTTTGGTATTTTTATGCTCCGAAAAAAAATGCCCGATGCAGAAAGACCATACAAAGTATTTGGTTATCCCTGGCTGCCATTACTATTTTCTGCTTTTACTGCATTTTATATCGGTATGACTTTATATACCGACATTACGAATTACATAAATGGGAAAACACATTTTATTAACTCGGTGTTTGGCCTGGTTCTTACATTTATTGGGGCACCGTTGTATTTTTATTTTAAAACAAAAAAGAAGACTTGATTTTAATGTAAAACTTTGTTTCGTTTTACAGGAAGTTTTTTCCAGTATGTCAACTGGCGCCAAATCCATTCAAATGGTCCATATTGAAAATAATGCAACCATATATGGCTCCAGATTATTTGCAACAACCAAATGCTTAACACAACAATGTATACTTCATGGCGCTGCAGTTTTCCAAAGTATCCAAACCCAATGCCTGTGAATATAACTGTACCAATAATGGACTGTGTTAAGTAATTAGTAAAAGCCATTTGCCCTACAGGCCGCATAAGTTTGAAAAACCAGGCAAATACACCCGATTTATGCATCAGCATCAGTGTACCGAAAATGCCAAGCGTTCTAAGTACCCTCCCAAGATCATAAAAACTTATGGATGTATTTTTTAAGTATTGATAGCGGTTGAACCCATTGTCGATACCATAACGCATTTGCAAATTGCTTATCAATATCCCAAGGCCCAAGCCAACTATGCACAGTACCGCATACAATTTTACAGGAGCTTTTCCTGTAAGAATTCCCATCTTAAAAAAAGCCATACCCAGCAACATAAATGATATTACATCCCATATAGAAAAATAGGTGTACTCCAAAAAATGTCCAAGATACCTGTTAGTACTTGCTGTATATACTTCCGCATAATTACCCGTCATTGCCCTATTGGCTTTCTGCATCCTTTTAATTTTATTTTCCGGCTTGCTGTAATCTTTTATTTCCTGAAAAGTTGCCAGGTCTTCTTTTTGGATCTCAGTAAGTTTGGTGACAGTGGTGTCAATTTTTTCAATGGCTTCTCCCTTAGAAATGATTTTTTTATCTAAATACAAATCCCTGTTCTCTCTTGCCAGCATCAGCAAGATGCATACGCCTGCAGCTATCAATAACTTCCTGGGCTCCCACAACCGAAATACAAACATGAGCATTCCATAACAGGCATAATCAAATAATATATCACCATGCCACAAAAGGATATAAATATTCACCAGGCCAAATACAAGCAACCACAATTGCCTGCGGAAAAAATAATCGGCTGATGAAACAGTATTGGCTTGTTTTTCCTTTCCACTTACAAATAAAATAATGCCTGCGCCAAATAACATACTGAACAATGCTCTTTGTGTGCCATCAGGCACAAGGCCAACAAAACGCCAGATATAATAATCAATGGTGCCAAATTCATTTTTTACTGATGGGTCGTGCCCCATTACAGAATAAGCAAAGCCAGGCATATTCATCAGTAATATACCCAGTATGGCAACCCCTCTTAATGAATCGAGCATATCAATTCGTTCTCTTTGAAGAACAGGAGCGGCGGAGTTTGTCATTATAACCTATTTTTAAAATGCTAAAATTCGTTCCTCAATCCTTTTGTTACCACAAATTTTCTGAAATAAAGAGTGTTGGCTTTATCCTTCTCATCATTTGCAATCCATTCCTGAATTTCGTCTTCCGGCAACTGGCTCCTGTGGCAGCGTAATGCATACTGGTTTGCTTTTTCATCCTCTGCAGAAAAAGTAATTGCCACATTCAAATATTCATCTGTCATATAATTCAATCCGCCCAACTGGTCACTCAATTCTTTTTTCCATGCAAGGTAATAGAGCGGATATTTGTCAACCCATGCTTCCCTTAAAAGTATTTCCGTAACGATATTACCAATGTTTCTATGATCGCTATGACCGGTATCTCCATCAGGGCCAAAACTGATAATAAAGTTTGGGTTTATTTTTTCAATGATGGCCTTGATTTCTTCCTTCATCTTTCTTGTTTGGGTAAAATAATCCCCTGCTCCAGTTATCATACCCATCCCATCATGATAGTTGAGATGGATGAGTGAATCAATGCCGAGTTCTTTGCAGGAACAAATTAATTCCTTCGTCCTTACCGCAGCCAGTGTATCGCCTTTAATATTCCCTGCATGTTTTCTTACCCCATAACGGCCGTCAGTAGCTGTAACTAATATGATTTTGTTTTCCTTAGTGAGTTTGTGCAGCACGGCACCCAATGCAGTTTCATCATCAGGATGTGCAAGAATAACCAATATGGTTTTATTCTGTTGTGCCGGTAACTGCATAGCCATAATCAGCATCAAAAATGTGACGAGTATTTTTATCATAACTTGAAATTATAGTCATTTGTATTCTCCACCACCGTTACTGTGAAGACATTGCTTTTCATTTCTCATCCACATTTCCTGTGAGATAATAAGAGCATACAATAAAAAATCCGTTCGGTGCTGAACGGATTTAATGTTTTTAAAGTTCTGAATAAAAAATGAAATACAGAAGATTAATTTCTCAACGGTTTCCCTGTTTTCAAAACACTCTGTATTCTTTCCAGTGTTTTCTTTTCTCCACACAATGAAAGAAACACTTCCCTTTCCAAATCCAATAAATATTGTTCACTAACAAGAGTTGGCTCACTAAGATCACCACCAGCCATTACATACGCCAGCTTTTTTGCTACCGTTACGTCATGTTCAGTGGCATAATTAGCTGTACGCATTCCATGAATACCTGCAAGCATTGCACCCAATGCACTTCTTCCAAGCACTTTAATATCTTTTCTTTGAACAGGCATTACATAACCATCATCATACATTTCAATCACTGCTTGTTTGGCTTCTGAAATTCTTCTGCCAATATTTATGCTCACTGCATCTTTTCCTTTTCTGTAAATACCTAAATCAAATGCTTCATATGCAGAAGTGGCAACTTTTGCTGTGGCAATTGTCAGGAAACGATTTTGCAAAGTATTGGTATCCACTTCGCCGCTATGCAGTTCATCACTTGCTCTTAATATAAATTCTTTTGTGCCGCCCCCACCGGGAATTACACCAATACCAACTTCAACCAAACCGGTATATGTTTCTGCCGCAGCTACAACTTTATCTGCATGAAGGCTTAGTTCACAAGCGCCTCCTAATGCCAAACCATGCGGAGCAACAACAACCGGTATTGAAGAATATCTTGCTCTCATCATGCTGTTCTGGAACAGTCGAATGGCCATATCAATCTCATCATAATCCTGTTCAATCGCCAGCATAAAAATCATTCCTACATTAGCACCAGCAGAAAAGTTTTGGCCTTCATTTGCAATTACCAGGCCTTTATATTTTTCTTCTGCAAGAGAAATAGATTTTTGAATTCCTTCCAACACTTCGCCTCCAATACTTCCCATTTTGGTGTACCATTCCAATCCTAGTACATCATCACCCAAATGATAAGTGCGGCAAGCGCTGTTTTTCCAAACGGTTTGATTATCGAAATTCTTCATTACGATAAACGCATCACCACCAGGCAATGGTTTATATGACTTACTACTTACATCGTAACAGAGTCGCTTTCCATTTTCAACTTTGTAAAAGGATTTATTGCCTGCGGCAATCATTTCATCAATCCATGCAGCTATTTTAAAGCCGGCTGCCTTCATTGCCTCAGTTGTTTTTGCAACACCCAATACATCCCAGCTTTCAAATGCGCCAATTTCCCAACCAAAGCCGGCCATCATGGCATCATCCACCCTGTAAATTTCATCTGATATTTCTGGGATGCGGTAGCTGATGTAGGAAAATAAATTGTAGTGAAACAAACGATAGAATTCACCGGCTTTATCTGTGCCTGCACATAAAGCTTTCAATCTTGCCTTTAAATCTTCAATAGGTTTGGCTGCTTCTAATGTTACAAACTTTGGTTTTTTTCTTGCTTCATATTCTAATGTTTGCAGATTCAGTGTGAGAATTTCTTTTTCGCCAGCAGCACTTTTTGTTTTCTTAAAGAAGCCCTGCTTTGTTTTATCGCCGAGCCAATTATTGGCAACCATTTTATCCAACCATGATGGAATGGCAAACATTGCTTTGGCTTCATCATTAGGGCAATTGTCTGCAACACCTTTCGCCACTTTTACCAAAGTATCAATACCAACAACATCTGCAGTACGGAACGTTGCTGATTTAGGGCGGCCTATCACAGGTCCAGTCAATGCATCAATATCATCTACATTCAATCCCAGTTTTTCCATTCCATTCATTATTGCCATCATTCCAAACACACCAATGCGATTTGCAATAAATGCAGGCGTGTCTTTACACAATACCGTTGTTTTGCCCAATACCAAATCCCCATAATGCATTAAGAAATCAACAACAGATTGGTCGGTATGTGGTGTGGGAATTATTTCCAGTAACCTTAAATATCTTGGAGGATTAAAAAAGTGTGTGCCGCAGAAATGTTTTTTAAAATCATCACTTCTGCCTTCAGCCATTAAATGAATGGGAATGCCGGATGTATTGGAAGTAATTAATGTTCCAAGCTTTCGATATTTTTCTACTTCTGTAAAAACCGATTGTTTGATGTCCAATCTTTCCACCACCACTTCAATTACCCAATCGCAATCAGCAATCTTCTTCATGTCATCTGTAAAATTGCCGGTGGTAATTCTCTTAACCACATCAGCAGTATATACCGGCGAAGGATTGGATTTGATTGCCGTTGTCAATGCATCATTTACAATTTTATTTTTCTCACTTGTTTTTGCGTCAGCAGGTAAATCTTTGGGTTGAATATCCAGCAGCAACACCTGCAAACCAACACCTGCAAAATGACAGGCAATGCGGCTGCCCATAACACCGCTTCCTAAAACGGCAACCTTTTTTATTGTTCTTTTTGACATGGCAAAAAATTAGTTAGTTAAACAACTATTTTAAAAATCGAAGTTAGGGTTTTTAAATTATGAGAAAAATAAAAGGCTTACTGCCGTTATGGATACAGGATGATTTTCACAGAATCATCTTTCAAAACCTTCTGGTTGAAAATATTGGCCACGAGACTAATGCCCGGTTTATCAGTCCAGGTTAATATAGGCATACTGGGAAAAAATTTTCGTAACAATGGATATTGAAAGTAATAGCCGGACAAAGCAGATGCAGGGTATTTTTCAAGGAGAGCAGCTATAGTATCCATTTGTGATATAAGTTGGTCTTCATCAGCATATGGATTGAAAAAAGGAACATAATAACTGGTGAAAAACCCATTTGTACAAAATGCCTGTAACAAATATGGTCTTGAAGATTCAACCAGTATTTTATTTTCCAATTGAAATTCCTTTCGCAAAAAAGAAATGTACGCTAACGAAGATTGCTGGTTGGCAGCTGACAGATTTTTGAAATCAAGCCAGAGGGAAGCTGTGAGCTTTCTTTCATTATAAATTTTCAGCAGTTGCTCAATATTTGTTGAGGAATAAGATGCCGAATCATGGTAAACCAGCAGTTTATTTTTTAGTGTATCAAAATAAACATCCATTTCAATGCCCGGTGCATCTACACAAAGTTGCTGCATCCTTTCTGCAGTATTTACTGCCTTTATCCATTTCTTCCCTGTAATATTCAATACCTGTTGGCAAGAAGCTGTTGTTGCTGGTGTACGCCTGTTGGTAAAACCTGACGGCAACAATGCCCTTGTTATTCCCTTATGGGTAAGCACATCAACTGCCAGCAGCATTATAAGAATAATAGCCAACCATGTATATTTGCCGGAGGTAATTTTACGCTTACTCATCTGCTAATGAAGCTTCCATTTTCGTTGACAAAGACTGCACAAAAACAAAATACGGCTTTATCTTTTTTATTAAAGATGCTTTTTATTTTATGCCTGCTAAAAATAGCTTTTTTTGGCTGGAATTTTTCGATAACAAATGGATGGACATTAAAAGGCACTTATGATTTTTTTTCAATAACCAAATGGTCTGTTATCTATGATACTTTTACAGTTGCCATCCTTAACCTTCCCCTTTTTCTTTTACTCTGGTGCAATAACTCATTTTTCAAAAACAGGATAGTAAACTATTTTCTCATTATTGTTTGTGCAGCTGCAAATACGCTCTGCCTGTTCTTAAATGCAGTTGATATTTTTTATTTCAGGTTTCATCTACAGCGTGCCGATGCAGACTTACTGTATGTGTTAAGAAACCCCCTTGATAACAGCACGGCAAAAACATTACTGATTTTTGCTGCCTGTACCTTTTTGCTGTTAATTGTATTTTTCATTATAATACAAGTAATAAAAAAAATTATTGCTGATAAAAAACATCTTTTGGTATCGGCTTTCATTTCAGCTTTCATTGCCGGACTATTCTTTATAACAGGCACAAAAAAAATCCTGCCTGCCTATCCGCTTACAAAACTCACAACTGTGCAATTGCCGCTGGCACAAAACTCTCTCCATACGTTTTTGTATTCACTTTACAGAAGTAAAGAAGAAATGGTGCCTGACAAAATTTACATGGACGATGAAAAAGGGGCCGCATTGATTTCAATAAACAAAAAAAATATCAATACGCATCCAGCGAAAAATATCGTACTCTTTATTATGGAGAGTGTTCCATTTGATTTTTTCGACAGCAGCAGCACCAATAAAGTCAAAATGCCTTTTCTTGATTCCCTGGTAAACAAAAGCACCTTCTTTTGTAATGCCTTTAGTTATGCCTATACGTCTAATAAAGGTATCACTGCAATACTGGCTGGGTTGCCGACTACTACTGACATTCCATTGTATCATTCAGCTTTTATCAATATTAATAAAACAGCTGTTGGCGAAGAATTGGCAAAGAAAAATTATACATCTTCATTTTTTATTGGGGACAATTATGATGACTTTGGCTTTGCCAAATGCTGTAACTGGCTGGGCATTCAGCATTATTACTGCATGAAAGATATACCCGGTTACAAGCAAATGGAAAAGCATAGCATGGGCTTGCATGATGAATATGTGTTGAGTTTTATGTACCAAAAACTGCAGGTACAAAAAGAACCTTTTTTCAGTACGATGTACAACATCAGCACGCATTATCCCAATGATTTACCGGCTGGTTTTAAAGATAGCTATCCTGCCATAAATAAAACAGCTCCGATGAAAAGTATGGCTTATTACGACCAATGCCTGCAACAATTTTTCAATAAAGCAAGCCAACTGCCATGGTTTAATAATACAGTATTCATCTTTTGTTCTGATCATTGGGCTACTCCCCGCCGTGACAATGTAAATATTGATGTGGTTGAGAGTTTCAGGATACCCATTTTTATCTATGACCCGTCAAACAGGAAAAAATCAGTTGTAAATAATGTGGTAAGCCAACTTGATATCATGAATTCAATTTTGTACTATGCTGGCTACACCGGCGATGTTAAGAGTTACGGCATTAACCTTATAGATACAATAACCAATAGCAACAGGGTTGTTTTCACAAAAACAAACACATCAATATACCAGGCTATTAATAATCAGTTTGTGCTTGGCTTTGATGCTACAGAGGGAAACCCTTTCTATTGCTATGATTACAGAAATGACAAAGAGAGAAATGTAAATTTATTAAAACAGGCAGGCTTTACAAAAGCAGATACTATGATACTGCAAATGAAAGCCTTCCTGCAAACATTATACAAGCAATATAAAAAA
>CAZBTD010000014.1:0-40258 GCA_964494815.1 uncultured Ferruginibacter sp.
TAGGAACTACGGGCAACCACCGTATTGCTAAACATGTCGTCAAATGCTTTTACAAAAACAAGTATTTCTCCTTTACTGTTTTCAAAATCTTCTTTTGTGAATGTATAAAAAGGACTTTCTTCATTTATGGGATGTACAATCGTCCAGCTAAGAGGAAGTGCGTTTATATGGTCGTATTCAAGTTCTAAAGGAAAAAAACGGTTTACCATTTTCCCATCCTCTTCAAGTGTAACACCTGCTGTTAATTTTGCTTCTGCATCAGTAAGATTATTGTTTTTATACGGTGCTATTCTTAGCATGATGGCTAACCCATCTTTAAATGGCGCCAGCACAGCATTTTCGCTAAACTGCAAAAAAGCCCTGGGCTTGCTGAATCTTGCATAAAACAAACCAGTGGCAATGGCAAACGTAAGCAGCCCCAGTAAAGCTTCAAAAGAAGCAACAGCGCTGGCAAACAAACCTGTTGGATTTATCCTTCCATATCCTACGGTGGTAAATGTTTGAGCGCTGAAAAAATATGCTTCCCCAAATTTTTCCCACGAAGTACTTGCATTTAAACCACCCAAATGGTCAACACCAATAAAGTAATAAATCAATGCAAACAAAAAATTGATACTGATAAAAAAGAGCAGTATGGTAGAAAGAAATTTAATATTGCTCATTTGAAGCATTGTGTGAAACCAGCTTATGCGTTCAAAAAACGAAAGCCCCCGCTTTTCGATATTCGGCCTGCCATCCTTGTTTACAAAACGGCCACCATAATCTGCATTGTTGGAGCCAAACCCTGTATTAATTTCTGATTTTGCCTTAGTATTTATTCTTTTAAGAAAAGCCATATTGTTTTAATTTAACTGTACTGCATAAAAATACAATGTCCTTTCTATTTTATTGCCCTTACTCAAATGCTTTCAATATTTTTGATGCTATGAATGTATTATGGTTGGCAAGCTGGTACCCAAACAGGGTGGAACCTTTTAATGGCGATTTTATAGAGCGCCATGCAAAAGCCGTGGCTCCTTTTGTAAACAGTCTGAATATTATTGCCACTGTAAAAGATGAAAACCTTGCAAAAGGGTCTTCTGAAATTGTTAAACAACAGCAGGGTAATATCACAACCTACCTTATTTACTATGGCCGCAGCCATAAAGTGCCAGTATTAGAAAAAATACTATCGCATCAAAAATTTATGCAACTGCACCGCCAGGTGTATAAGGAAATTGAGAAAGAAATAGGAAGGCCTGCTATAGTGCATGTGCATGTGGCTATGAAAGCAGGTTTGTTTGCAAGGCAACTAAAGCGTACACATGGAATACCATATGTTGTTACCGAACAATGGACAGGATATCTTAAAGCAGCAAAGCCTAATATTTATGAGATGGGTTTTATATTCCGGTGGCTGACAAAATTGGTTTTAAAAAATGCTTCATTGCTGTTGCCGGTAAGTAATTATCTCGGCGATGTTATTAATAAAGCAATTACTGCGGTGCCTTACAAGGTTGTGCCCAATGTGGTTGATACAGCTATTTTTTTCCCAGTACCTGTACAGCAAAATGATGTATTACAATTGGTGCATGTATCCATTATGGGTTATCAAAAGAACGTAGATGCAATGATTGAAGCACTACAATTATATAAAAAACGTGGAGGTAAATTTTTGATGCAGGTATTTGGCCCGCCACCTGCTGCAGTTATTGATTTAGTAAAACAAAATGGCCTTGACCGGGAAATTATTTTTAAAGGAGAAGTAACCCAACCATTGCTGGCTCCGGCGGTACAGGCTGCAGATGCATTGCTTTTATATTCCCGGTACGAAACATTTGGATGTGTGCTGGCGGAAGCCAATGCCTGTGGCACACCAGTAATAGTAAGTAATTATCCTGTATTTCATGAATTTATTACAGAAGGCGAAAATGGTGTGTTTGCTGAAAATAATAATGCTGAAGCCTTATCCAAAGTAATAGAACGTTTTCATCAGCAGCGAAATAGTTTTAACAGGCAACAAATTGCAGCAGCAGCAAATAAAAAATTCTGTTTTGATACTGTTGGCAAAATGATAAAAGAGGTTTATGAAAAATATGCCGCCGTGTAAAGTACTTATTGCTTTTTCCTTGTAATGTTTTTTATATAGTCTGCTATTTCTCTTACAGTAATATTTTTAAAAACAAAATATTGTATCGCTGTATATAAGGTGCCACAGGTTAATATTCCTGCTAACATTACAAGCACTGGCGAACTAAAGATATTTCTGCACAACAGTGCAACTGGATAAAATAAAAGTGAAACAACAATACTTTGAACCATTGATGCTAAAGGCAATCTTAAGTTGATACATTTACTTGCCAGCAATATGCTTACAACTAATACTATAGTTTCGGTGATAAGTGTAGCCCATGCAGAGCCGAGAGATAAAAAATACGGTACTAATAAAAAGTTTAATCCCACACTTGCAGCACAACCTGCCAGTGCAGTAAGAAGAAATTTCTTTTCCTGCTTAAACGGCACCAGTATTTGATAACAGAATACGTTGCTTACACCAATAACAAGCGGCAAAAAGCCAAGCACCTGCAACAGTGGTGCAGCAGGCAAAAATTTATCTCCTGCAATAGTGTGTATTATTTCTTTTGCAAAAATAAAAATACCAAGCGCTGCAGGAATGCCAGCAATAAGTATAAAACGAAGGAATTTGTCAAGGTATTTCTTTACGTCATCTTTACTTCCTTCTGACACTAAGAAAGAAATACGTGGAAGCATTACCACGCCTGCTACTAATAACACAGCAGTAATGATACGGGTCATTTTAAGCATGGTGGTGTAGTAGCCAACCTGCTCAGCATTTTTTGTGATATAATCAAGAATAATCGTGTCGAAATATTCGTAAACACTGATGGCCGAGGATAGCAGAAAAAAATGAAAGAGGGGAGTAAGATGTTTCTTAATGTTAATCTTTCCACTTGCGCTGCTATTTTCTTTTAAAACAACAGTAGTATTTATAATAGCTGTTGCCAGCAGCCCGGTAGTGAAAATGCCGAAAAATAATGCATAGTCATTTTCTTTTTTTACAAACAAATAAAAGCAAAGCAGCATCAGGGCTTTAATAAATAAATCCCTAAGAGCTGCCAGTTTAAAATATTCCATGCCCTGTATATACCAGTTAAAAGAAACAGCGCTGATGAGTATGTTGGCTGCGGCAAGTAAATACAATGTGGTGTGTTGTATTAATTTACTGTACATCAGCAGCAGAAAAACCACAGCAAATACAAGCGCCAGTGCAGTGTAAACAATAGTAAGCTCTTTTACCAGTACAGATCTTTTAGCACTATCGCCTCTCAGCTTTGCTGTTTCCCTAATGGCATATAGTGGAATGCCAAACGCAGCCAGCCCTATAAATACCTGTGATGTAAAATCTGCATAGTTAATAGTACCCAATGTTTCAGGGCCGAGTATCCTTGTGATATACGGATAGGTAAATAGAGGCAACAGTACCTGGCAGGCAGATATTAATAATTGGTATCCAAACTTGTTTTTTAGCCCTGCCACAGTTTTATTTTGATAAAAGCCTAAATTATAACTCTATTTTAAAACCAGCGAAGATTATTTTAATAGAAGCATGCAGGCTCTTTGCGAAACCACAGCCACTTTTTTTATTTACTTCATCCGCTTAATTTTGACGTTATGTCTGCAGAAAAAATTATTGGCGACTTAAGGAAAAGAAATTACAAGCCGGTGTATTGGCTGGAAGGTGAGGAGGATTACTACATAGACCTGGTGATGGATTATGCAGAGCACAAAATTCTAAGTGAAGGAGAAGCTGGCTTTAACCTGTCTGTTTTTTACGGAAAAGATGCCAACTGGAGCGATGTGGTAAATGCTTGCAGGCGCTATCCTATGTTTGCTGAAAAACAGGTGGTATTGCTTAAAGAGGCGCAACAAATGAGGGATATTGATAAACTGGAACCATATATAGAAAATCCCCTGGCTTCCACAATTTTTGTAGTGAGTTACAAAGAGAAAACACTTGATAAGCGTACTAAACTGTACAAGACAATCAAGAAAGATGGAGAAGTGTTTACGTCTGAAAAAATACGGGATTATAAAATGGGTGAGTGGGTAAAGGACTATATTCAACAAAAGGGCTTTGAAATGACACCTAAGGCCATTGCACTGTTGGTAGAGTTTGTAGGGAATGAGCTGAGCCGTATTGTGAACGAGATAGAAAAAGTAACGGTAAACCTTGGCCCAGGTAAAACCATCACTGAAGATGAGATAGAAAAATATGTGGGCATTAGCAAGGAATACAATGCCTTCGAGTTGCAGAATGCACTTGCAACAAAAGATATGTCGAAGGCAATAAAAATAATTCAGTACTACGAAAGCAATCCCAAAGCGGCACCTATACAATTGGTGCTGCCTTCCCTGTATAATTTTTTCAGCAAGTTGTACAGTGTTTGTGGCATGGCTGATAAATCAGAAAACGGTATCAAGTCACTTTTTTACAATAACCCTTATGCTGCAAAAGAAGCACTTGCATCCCTGAGATTATATGGCTATGATGGAGTGGAAAAAGCTTTGCTGCTGCTGCATGAATACAATTTAAAAAGTGTTGGTATCAATAGCGCTGGAGCAGGTGATGGCTCTTTATTGAAAGAGATGGTGGTGAAAATGATGAAGTAGATTTTTTCAGAATAATGTAAATACCTGTTTCTCTTCATAATTAACAGGAAAACTGATAAACACATTTGCCTTTCCCACTTTTACACTCCCTGTAAGCTTTACCATTACTTCTTTATTAAACAAAAGCGTAAGCCCGTTTTTTAAAAGGTTTTTCATGTCCACATCAATTTGTATAGGAATGCTAAATACTTCTTTCCGTGGTATGGTTACCTGGTATTCCTGTGAGGTACGGCCTACATACACATTGTTTATATATACATCAAGATCGGTTCGTTTTAATTGCAATCCATAGTTGTTGGGATTAAAGTACACCAAGTCCATCTTAACTGCAGAACTTGCAAAGCCAAGTTTTTCAATGCTCAGGTTTTTAAACTCCCTGTATTCAAGTGCTTTTGGCGGGCTGCAAAATGCAAGCAGTGTTGAAGTAAAAATCAAAAGAATTATATACCGGAGAGAAATTGCTGGTTTCATTAAAAATAAATGCGATGTAAGTTACTGAAAGTGTTTGTGTATCGATTTACGCAATACCTTTTTTGCTAATACAATACTATGCAATTAATATTTTTCTGTATTGTTTTAAATGAAACAGGTTAAAATAAAAAAAGCTACGTTGTTACGCAGCTTTAAACATTTGAAACGGGGATATAAAACGGGCTAAGCTTTTTCAAGATCAGCGGCTACCATTTCTTTTACCAATGCAGGTAAATCGTATTTGGGCTGCCAGCCTAATTTTGTTTTTGCTTTAGTGGCATCGCCTATCAGCAAGTCCACTTCAGTAGGGCGGAAGTATTCCGGGTCCACCGCTACTAATTCTTTACCTACTGGTAATTGGTAAGCAGGATTGCTGCAACTTTTTACAGTGCCTATTTCTTTAACACCTTCACCACTAAACTCTACTTCAATACCGGTTTCAGAAAATGCCATTTTAATAAAGTCCCTTACGGTGGTGGTAATACCGGTGGCAATTACATAATCATCTGGCTTGTCTTGCTGTAGTATGCGCCACATAGCTTCTACATAATCTTTAGCATGGCCCCAGTCACGCTTGGCGTCAAGGTTGCCCATATACATTTTTTCTTGCTTGCCTTTTACTATTGCTGCTACTGCACGGGTGATTTTTCTTGTTACAAACGTTTCGCCACGCAATGGGCTTTCATGATTGAAAAGAATACCATTACAACCATAAATGCCATACGCCTCACGATAGTTTACGGTGATCCAATAAGCATACATTTTTGCTACTGCATAAGGGCTGCGTGGGTAGAATGGTGTGGTTTCGCTTTGTGGCACTGCCTGCACTAAACCATATAATTCAGATGTACTGGCCTGGTAGATACGTGTTTTTTTCTCCATGCCCAAAATTCTTATTGCTTCAAGTAAACGTAAGGTGCCGATACCATCTGCATTGGCTGTATATTCAGGCTCATCAAAACTCACTTTTACATGGCTCATAGCTGCCAGGTTATAAATTTCATCAGGTTGTGTTTCCTGTATAATGCGGATGAGGTTGGTGCTGTCGGTCATATCACCATAGTGCAACTGGAAGCGTACATTTTTTTCATGTGGGTCCTGGTACAGGTGATCGATTCTTTGTGTGTTGATTAAGGATGACCTTCTTTTAATGCCATGTACTTTGTATCCTTTACTCAGCAGCAGGTCTGCAAGGTAAGCGCCGTCCTGGCCGGTGATGCCTGTTACCAACGCTATTTTGTTTGTGCTCATAATTTGTGTTGAATGATATTAACTGGGGTGATATATTTTATTTTCTTGTGGCGTGGTTTTCCAAAAAATCTTTGTACGCCAGTTCAATTCCTTCTCTTAAATCAATACTGTGCTTCCAGCCAAGATGATGGAGTTTTGTAACGTCCATAAGTTTGCGTGGAGTGCCATCTGGTTTGCTGCTGTCAAAAACTATTTTGCCTTTATACCCTACAATTTCTTTTATCAGCATGGCCAATTCGCCAATGGTCAGGTCAATGCCAGTGCCTACATTTACGAGTTGTAACTCATCATAGGTTTGCATTAAAAAGTAGCAAGCTTCAGCTACATCGTCAGCAAACAAAAATTCACGTTTAGGATTGCCTGAGCCCCATACCACCATCTTGTCTGCATTACTTTCTTTTGCTTCATGCATTTTGCGAATGAGAGCAGGCAATACATGTGAGGTATTAAGATTGTAATTGTCGCCATAGCCATACATATTGGTTGGCATTACACTTATGAAATTGCAATTGTACTGGCTGCGGTAGGCTTCACATAATTTTATCCCGGCAATTTTTGCTACCGCATAAGGCTCGTTTGTATGTTCTAATAAGCCTGTAAGCAGGTATTCTTCTTTTAATGGTTGTGGTGCTAATTTGGGATAAATGCAGGAACTGCCAAGGAACATTAGTTTTTTTACTTTGTTTAAGTAGGCTGCATGAATGATATTTGTTTCAATCATCAGGTTTTCATAAATAAAGTCGGCACGGTAGGTATTATTTGCATTGATGCCGCCAACCCTTGCTGCGGCTAAAAAAACATACTCAGGTTTTTCTGTTTCAAAAAAACTGTTAACTAATGCCTGGTTTGTTAAGTTAAGTTCTGCCGAAGTACGGGTAACAATATTGTTGTATCCTTTTTTAACCAGGTTTCGCATGATGGCACTGCCCACCATACCTCTGTGTCCTGCTATGTATATCTTACTATTAAGCTCCATTGATTATTATTAAAAATTCAATTTGCGAAGATAAGGCCTATTAATTATTGATGATTTATGTGATTCAATGATTGCTTACTGGCCATAATAGCCCAAATACCAGTCAATAAAATTACCTACGCCTGTTTCAATAGAAGTGGAGGGTTGGTAACCTGTATCACTGGTAAGGCTGCTTACATCGGCATAGGTTTTATGTACATCACCCGGCTGCATAGGCATCATTATCTTTTTGGCTTTTTTATTTAATTTTTTTTCAATGGCCTCTATAAAAGCAGTAAGCTTTACCGGTTTGCTGTTTCCAATATTGTATAGTTTATATGGCCCTTTTGAAGTGGATGCTTCAGGGTTTACACCATTCCAGCCAGGATTGCCCGTGGGGGTGCTGTGCATTACTTTTACCACGCCATCTACAATATCATCCACGTAAGTAAAGTCTCTTTCCATTTCGCCATTGTTAAATACTTGTATCGGCTCATCATTTACAATTGCCTTGGTAAAAAGAAACATCGCCATGTCCGGTCTGCCCCATGGGCCATATACAGTAAAAAAACGAAGGCCTGTGGTAGGCAGGTTATACAAGTGGCTATATACATGCGCCATCAGTTCATTGCTTTTTTTTGTTGCAGCATATAAACTGATTGGATGATCAACCGTTTGATTTGTTTCAAATGGTATCGTTTCATTTAAGCCATATACACTGCTGCTGCTGGCATATACAAAGTGCTTGATGTGAAAGTGCCTGCAGCATTCAAGCAGGTTGGCAAAGCCTACAATATTACTATCAATGTATGCAGAAGGATTAGTAATACTGTAGCGAACACCAGCCTGTGCAGCCAGGTTTACCACCATATCAAATCGTTGATTTGTGAATAGCAGGTCTAAGTTTTTTTTGTCTTCTAAATTGAGTTTGCAGAATGAATAATGCTTCAATGTGCTGCTTTTGTATAGTTTATTATACTCGATATTGTCAACTGCAATACCTGCAGCCTTCAGCCTGTCGAGTTTTAACTCAACACTATAATAATCATTGATAGAATCCAACCCTACTACTTCAAAGCCATCTTTAATAAGCCTGTTGGCCAGGTGAAACCCGATAAAGCCTGCCGCCCCTGTTACTAAAACTTTCATTTGTATATTGTATTAAGATGGCAATACAGTTGCCACTTCTTTTTGATAAATGGTGTACAATACATTTACAATTCTTTCTGATGTGTTACCATCCCACAGCTCAGGTACTGTACCTTTTTTCCAGTTGTTGTTTAATATTTCCTTAAGACATAGTTTCAGCTTTTCAATGTTATCGCCAATCAGTTCATTGGTGCCTTGTTCTACTGTTTCAGGCCTTTCAGTGGAGTTGCGTAAAGTAAGGCATGGTACATGAAGTACTGTAGCCTCTTCTGTAATACCACCAGAATCGGTAATAATACCTTTGGCATTTTTTACGAGGTAAATAAATTCAAGATAACCCAACGGATCAATAGTGATGAGTTTGCCAGCACTGATATTAAATGTATCGAGTATTTTTTTTGTACGTGGGTGTACAGGAAATACTACCGGTACATCTTCTGTTGTATTGGTGATGGCATCAAGCAGCTGCTTTAATTTTTTTGGATCATCCACATTTGACGGCCTGTGCAGGGTAACCAAAAAATAATTGCCAGTGTTTAATTTATATTGATCCCAAATAGCAGGTTTATTTAGCCGGTTAAGGTTTTGAAACAAAGTATCTATCATTGTATTACCAACAAAGTGAATGCTGCTTTCGGGCACATTGTATTTTCTCAGGTTGTTGTTGGCATGAGTGCTGGTAGTAAAGAAATGATCACAGATGGAATCCGTCACAATCCTGTTTATCTCTTCTGGCATTGTCATATCACCAGAGCGAATGCCTGCTTCCACATGCACCACATCCACACATAATTTTTTTGCAGAAATGCTGCAGGCCATGGTGGAAGTAACATCACCTACTACCAATACCACATCAGGCCTGTTTTCTATCAGATCTTTTTCAAACTTTACCATTATGCCGGCAGTTTGTTCAGCTTGTGTGCCACCACCACATTCAAGATTTATATGTGGGTCGGGGATACCGAGCTGCTCAAAAAAATCACCACTCATTTTTTTATCATAGTGCTGCCCCGTATGCACCAGCCTGTAATCAACAGCAAGCCCCTGATCCTGCGCTTTGAATATTGCTTTAATGATGGGGGCAATCTTCATGAAATTGGGCCTTGCGCCTGCTACTATTGTTATTAACATTTCAGATGAGTTTATTATTTAATGCTAACGTGCTAACAAGTACTTTAGTATCACTAAACGGGTGGTACCAGTCAGCGATTTAGAATATTGTTATCCCGGATGAATTTTATTAAGTCGTTTGTAAATACCTGGGCACCACTTTTTGTAAGATGGCCATTGTCGAAAAAATTCCTGTTATTCTTGTATGCTTCATTTAATGTATCATAAGTCATGATGTGTTTATTTGGGGCTAGTTCTTTAATACGGGTGTAAAAATTGTATGGAAACACTCCATAATTTGGTGTTAAGGCAAGCACAACTGTAATGTTGTTTTCATCACATTGTGTCAGCAGGTTTTTAAAACAATAAATGCTGTATGGATTTTCCAGGGCTCTATCATAAGTATTTGATGAGTTGGAAAATTGTTTTTTAAAATCCTGGTGCTGGTACGAAATAGGCATAGAGCCATCTGCATACAGTGTGTCCTGGCTGTCGAATGTTTTTGCAGCAAAATCGAAACTGCTGGTGGTAAGCTGGTGAATAATGAAATAATCTGAAAGGTACTTATCTTTTTCACCACGTTTCACCAATGTGTCTCTTACACTCTTATATTCAACCAAAGGATAAAGCCTGTCCATCCTGAATCGGGAACCAAATTTTTTCAAGAGGTTGTTTGGGGCATCAATACCTAGTACCAACAGCTTTGGTTTTTTATTATTGTTTTTTAAAAACTCTTTTAGAATATAGTTTTGAAAATCTATGTTGCTGCCGGGATAAGCCAGGTTATATGCTTTTACTTTTAGTGAATCTGATAGCTGGCTGGCAATAACATCCCTTGCTGGTTTTGAGGAACCAAGGATTATTATATCTGCATCCACTTTTCCGGTGAGTACAAGCTCAAGTCTTTTATCAAGTTCTTTTTCCGGCATCCTGTTGCGTACCAGTAAAAAACATTTATCAAGCAAAAAGAAAATGCCAAGGAAAATTGCCAGCTTTATAAGAAAACTATTCATGCATTAAAATTGGAAATAAATAAACTGTTGCTCTTTGCCCATTAATAAAAATACCGACAGCATCAGTATATAATAAAATGCCCAGCGTACAGGTTTTGGCCAGGTGAAACCAAATTTTTCAATGGCGTACCTGTTTTCACGACCAAGCCATTCTATCATCATAAATATTGCAATCAGCAATACCACTACAGCAGGGTGGGTACCACTTCCTAAAAATGCTTTTTTATCTGGCATTTTAAAGAGTGACGCTGAGAACAATTTTTTGAGATAAAGTATAGCGTCGGTTACTGTTGGCGATCTAAAGAATACCCTCACAAAAACAACAAACATCATAGTAGTAAACATTGCCCTTACTTCGCCAAGCGTTGGAAAAAGTTTGCCCTGTGCTACTGTTTCTAAATTTTTCCTGTTGCGGTTGAGCAATAGCAATGGTAAAAAGGCAAGTGCATTGAAGAACCCCCAAATAATAAATGTCCAGTTGGCGCCATGCCAAAAACCACTTACAAGAAATATGGCAAAGGTGTTTCTTACTTTCACCCACTTGCTGGCGGTTTTGCTTCCACCAAGTGGTATGTATAAATAATCCCTGAACCATGTGTTGAGTGAGATATGCCATCTTCTCCAAAACTCAGCAACATCTCTTGAAAAGTAAGGGAAGGCAAAGTTCCTGAGCAACTCAATACCAAATAACCTTGCAGTGCCTAAGGCAATATCGGAGTAGCCAGAGAAATCGCCGTAAATCTGGAAGGTGAAAAAGACAAGGCCGATAAATAATGTACTACCGTTTAATCCACCATAGTTATTAAAAATATCATCTGCAAATATGGCACAGCTGTCGGCAATTACCACCTTTTTAAACAGCCCCCACAAAATTTGCCGTAGCCCATCTACTGCCTTTGAATAATCGAATGTTCTTTCTTTTTTTAATTGCGGCAACAGATGTGTTGCCCGTTCAATAGGCCCGGCAACCAGCAATGGAAAAAAGCTTACAAATAACGAGTAGTCAATAAAATTTCTTTCAGGCTGAATTTTGTTTTTATAAATATCAATTACATATGACAGACCATGAAAAGTATAGAAGGAAATACCTACTGGCAAAATTATTTTAAGCGTCCAAACATTGGGCCTTAGCCCAAAAGCAGAAAGAAAATCTGCAAAGGATGTGACGAAGAAATTGTAGTATTTAAAAAAGCCAAGAAAACCCAGGTTAACTATTATACTTGTCCATAGCCAGAATTTCTTTTTAGCTGTGCTGTTAGCTTCAAAAATTTTTATTCCTGTAAAATAGTCAAGCAGTGTTGAGAACATCAGCAGGAACAGGAAACGCCAATCCCAGCAGGAATAAAAGAAATAGCTTGCAATTAAAAGAAAAATGTTTTGGGCACGAAGGCTTTTTTTGGTTACAAACCAATAACCAAAAAAGACAATCGGTAAAAAAAGCCAGTAACTAACGGAATTAAACAGCATTCTTAATTAAGGTTTACCCGGATAAAATGAGTGTTATGCTTTTTGTTTCTGTTCGTCAAACTGACGGATGAGAGAAACAGTTTCATGTATGTTGCCTTTTGATGAAGCTCCAAATAAGATTGATTCCACATTTGGAAGGTTGCATACATACTCAAGCGCTTGCTTCACTGGTGTTGCACCGCCGCTAAGTACCTGCATGGCAATAGCCCTTACTTGTTTTGTTTTCAAAGTTTGTTCATACAACTCTTTGCCGCCACTCATTCTAAAACCATCAACATTTATTGATGAGCAAATGATAGGATTTTTAATGCCAACGCTTTCAAGCATGTCAAGCAGCATTGGCATATTCATAGTGATATAAGCAGGTTCAGCATTGTGTTTTTTGATGATGTATTCATGATATTCTTTGAGCACATCTTTCATCCCGAGCCCCATTATCAAATCGGTGAGAACATTTTGTATAAATATCACCGGAGTGTTGATGCCTTTAAACATTTTCATCTCTGCATCAATAAGCAATTCCATCATTGCCATGTAATCTTTTGATACGAAGGCAATGCCGCCTTTGAATAATGAGCCGAAGAAGTTACCTGGAACGTATTGTTTTAATGTGCCTACAATACCTAATTCTGTGACAGCATTTGCATACTTGTGTGCATAAGGCATACAAGGATAAATGTTGAAGCCTTGGTATTTTGCAGGCTCTTGCCTTATCAGGTCGCAGATATTGGCAATACGGTCATGTGTGGTACACATAAAAGTATTCACGCCTTCTTCTCTTGCTATATCAATTGTACGTAAGATCGTTTTGTCTTCCTTAAACTTCATCATCTGTGCCCTTGACTTTTCGTCTGACACGTGGTTTACACCAAAGAACTGGTTATCTCCAAATAATATTCTTTCCATTATCGCTAAATTATTTTTTGCTGTTTTTGATTTTGTCAATTACACTGTCTGTAAGCCATGCAGTTTCAAACGTGTTTTTATTGTTCGGCACTTTTCCTTCAATTGCTTTAATAAAGTAATCAATTTGTGCGGAGTATTCTTCGCCTCTTAAATAGAAGGCAACTTCTTCAGCAAAATCATTGATGTGTTTTACGTTCCAGCCTTTTGTATATGGTGCAGGGCATTTGTCTTCTTTAAAATAAATTTTCAATTCTGTTGCATCCACAATTATTTTTCCTTTGTCGCCAATTACCGTTACAGTCGTACTCATCTTCCTGTAGGTTTCATCACTCCAGTTTACTGAAAGAACACCTGAAAGTTTGTTGTTTGTTTCAACCAGGGCATACACCGCATCTTCCACACTGCCACTGTAAATTGATTTTAATAATGCGCCATGTACTTTGTCAATTGGCGCTACAATATAATTTACCAAATCAATTACATGTGATGCGTAATCCAGTAAGCAACCTCCACCTTCTTCGGGCTTGCTGCGCCATGTCTCCTGTTTCTTTCTTACAACAACGGGCCCGTAAGCTTCGCCAACAAAATGCTGTATATCGCCGAGTGCACCACTTGTCATTATTCTTTTTGCTTCTTCAAATGTGCCGATGAATTTATTGTGATAGCCAACCTGGTTTACTGCACCTTTTAGTTTTGCTAATTGTACTAACTCTGCCCCTTCATTTACATTTAAACAAAACGGCTTTTCAACAAATACATGTATGCCTTTTTCTAACAGCTCTTTTACAATAGTTCCATGAAATTTTGTTGGTGCTGCCACAAACACTGCTTCCGGGTTTGTTTTATCAAGCATCTTTTTGTAGTCGGCAAAACATTCAAATGAAGAATATTTTTCCAGTACATCTGTTACAATTTTTGAAGTATCTGCCACACCCACCACTTTTACATCGGGGTGTGCGCCCAATATCGCCAAATGCGATATACCCATTTTGCCTGCGCCTATTAATGCGACTCTTACCATTTTACTTTTTGAATTTTAAAATTTCGGTTTTAAATAAATTATATGCTTGTTTGCCTTTGTTCATTAGTTCCAATGCTGGCGGTGCATTTTGTAAACTTTCAATATAGCTTATTACTTTTTCAGGAGTAATATTGGGTTCATGCAACATCAAACCTTTTGATAATAAAAATGAATCCACATCTAAAAGATCATCCTGGTAAACAGAGATTGTTGGAATACCCAATATTGCCATCTCCCTCGTCATAGAACCACCAGCACCAACAAAGATGGTACAGTCGGCAGCTATTTCATCAAAGCCTAATGGTTTATCGGGCACAAAGGTTTTATTAAATTTTTCCTGCTTGTAGTGATTACTTTGGTTTGCATCTCTTGGCAACACAATGATTTTATATTTATCCTGTAATGCCAGAATGGTGTCATCCAAAAAATTTTCTTTTCCTTTATAGTATTGTGCTGTTTGCGGCTCTGGCCTTATGTAAATTTTTACCTGTCCCGGAACCATTTGTTTTCTTTTCTCCTGTATTGCTTCGCCTTTACTCCACAAATAAATTCCTTCCTTTACACCGGGATATTGAATTACCTTTTTTGCAGACACGCCTGTTTTTGCAATTTTCTCAACTGCTAGATTCTCAGGTATTAAAATTTTTGTGGCGCAAATAAAGGCTGGCTTATTGCCCATTGCATGTTCATTGTCGTTTGTATAAATTGAAGGAACGCCAATGAGCTTTGCAACAACAGGGGAGTGGAAGGAGCTTTGAGAAATGGCAACATCAATTTTTTTGTTTTTCAGAAACTTTCTTAATTGATTTACCCTGATTGGATAACCAAAAATTTTCCTGAAGAGATTTTTGCCATAATGTTCGCCAACAATTGTATGCTGCAAACCTTTTTGATCGAGCAATGCAACAGTATTGGCTAATGGCCTTGAAGTAATAACAATTTCATGCCCTTCTGATTCCAGATCTTTTATCAGCCCGTAAAACATATTTACGTGGGGTGAGTTGGAAATGTCGAACCATATTTTCATACTAAACGAATAAGCTTTTTAAAGGGAATGGATTAAGTAGCGCCATTGTTTCTATTACTTTTCCGCAAGCGCCGGTTTTTGTTTTACAGCTGCTGGCTCCAGCATTTGTTCATACAAACCATTAAGTTTGTCAACCACTCTTGTAATTGAAAAGTCCTGCACAATATCAAATGATTTTTCACCATAGGCTTCCAACACGGCTGGATTGTTTTTTATTTCATCAAAAATATTTTGCAAGGCATTAATATCAGATGGTGTAAATAGCCAACCATTTTCTCCCGGTTTTACAGCACGGGGAATACCTCCAACATTTGTTGCAATTACAGGTTTTGAAAAAGCCATTGCTTCCAATATTGACATGGGCAGCCCTTCAAACCAGGAAGGAAGTACAAATACATTACATTGCTTTAGTAAATCGTCTTTTGCCTGTCCGCTTACCCAACCTTTATATTCCACCAGTTCCTCTAACCCGTTTTCTGCTATAAGGCTTTTCATTTTTTCAAGCCCTTCGCCGCTGCCTGCTACATTGAGTTTAAAAGTATTTTTATATGTTTCTTTATTTCTTCTAAATAATTCAAGCAGGTCAAAAAAACCTTTTTTCTCTGTAATGTGATTAAGATATAGAACATTGACAGGAACCGCAATTTTGTTTTGCAATAATGTATTTGGTACCAGTACCGGGTTATTTATTATTACGGAATCTTTTTTACCGGTAAGGCTGTCAAAATACTCTTTCCATTCACCAGACAATACAGCTAACTGGTTTGCATTTTTTAGAGTATATAAAATGAAACGCTTATTAAATCTGCCGGCATTTTTATAGTACATTTTAAACTCTCCGCCGTGTATGTGCAATATTGTTTTTTTTCCAAGCACTTTTGCCAGCAAATGAAGTATTGCTTTGCGGCTAAAACTGCCCCGGCAGGCAGCATGTATGTGAATTATTTTGATGTTCCTGTCAGTGAGCAGCTTCCAAAGAAAAACCATAATGGCTTTTGGAAAGTAAAGCAAATTATTGGTGACAGCATTGCCCTTGCCATAGGTAGGCAAAAAATTAAACCCATTTATGTTTTCAGCATAAATTTTAAGCACAGAAGCCATACCGCCACGAAGATTGTAGTGCGGTCCGGCAAACAATACATGCTTACAATAATTCTTCATACTTACAGATGTTGCTGCCACGGGATTATTTTATAAATTATTGTGGCTCAACCGAAAAATCAGCTTTATCAGACTTGTTTAACGGAATTTCGGTTGCAATTAGTATTTATCCGTGTGAAAGTTACTTAAAATGAAGAGGCAGGTATTAAGGATAGACAACTTTTCTCTTTTTGGGTTTTACAGGCCACACACCCATCATGCGGCAAATATTTTCTTCAATCGATGCTCCCTCCACCATCATAAACCTGGGCAGGTCATATGGTTTCTTAAGCATTTCCTTTGTGAGGTATTCCTGGTGTGTGCTAAAGGCAAGTGAATAGCCAAAGCGTTTTAAGAAACTTATTTCCCTGTTGCTAAAATCTCCATTGGGATACGCAAAATGGTTTACTTCTTTGCCAATCCATCTTTCAAGAGTTTCTTTTGATTGGCTTATTTCAAGCTTTGATTGTTCGTTACTACAACGGGGTAAAATAGGATGTGTTATCGTATGACTGCCTATTGATACGAAATGGCTTTCTGAAATGTTTTTTACCTGTTCAATGGTAAGCGCTTCCCTGTTTAAATGTATTTTTGTTTTTGTTTCTTCCAGTATCTTAACCCTGTCTTCGTTATCAATTGTTTTAAAAAATTCAACTTTTTGTTTTGCCAGGCCCGCCCTTCTTGCTTCCGAAATATAAGACCACCAGTAGCCATTGCCTTTTTCCACCATTTCTGTGCTAACAAAAATTTCAACAGGCACTTTGTATTTTACAGCTACGGGCAAAATATTATCATGATTGCTTTGCCATCCATCGTCAATAGTAATGATAACAGCACCCTTAGGAAAGGGCTTTTCATCCCTGATTACCTGTTCAAGATGGTTAACAGAAATAAAATTAAAACCGTTTTTTGATAACCAGGTAATACATGATTCAAAGAATTCACGACTGGGTGCATGAAAGCACAGAGATATAATATGCTCCCCTTGTTGCGCTCTTTTTACAGCGGCTTTTACAAAGCCAGCCGCCATTAGCGCTTTGGCAGTAAATCTGCCTACTGTATTTCTAATTGATGTAGTCACAAAAAAAAGTTGGGTTAAAAGGTTTTAGTTTGGTTATGCCGGTTTACAGTTGCTGTACAAAACAGAATGTTAGCTTTACCGGTGTGCAGGAATTACAAGGATAATTGGGGTATAATGTAAATATAGGAGAAAACTTTTTCCCCGGACGTTAATATGAAAAAATTATTTATACAACCTGTTGGTAAGTTTTTCACCCTTGTAAACCGAAATAAATTCTTCGGCCATTCTGTCGAGCATAAATTTTTTATGTATTGTGGCCAGCGCTTTTTTGCCCATTTCTTTTGATACAGCAGGGTTATTATACAGGAACAGCAGTTTTTCAACCAGCATGTCCACATCGTTGTGTTTTAATAGAAAGCCATTTTCACCGTCTTCCACCACTTCGTTGGTACCGCCGCCTTCTGTGGCCAGCACAGGCCTTGCGAGGCTCATATATTCAATAATGGAGTTTGAAACACCTTCGCCATGTAAATCGCTGTTTGTACAAAGCACTCCAACATCTAAAGTTTGTATAAGGGCTTCCACATCTGAGCGCCTCCCAAGAAAACGGATATTGTCTTTTAATTCAGCCGGTACCATATCTTCAACTGACTGGCGGTTTTTTCCTTCACCTATCAACAAAAAACACATATCGCTGTGTTGTTTAGCCAGCTTTATTGCCGCTGCTGCAAATGTTATAAAATCTTTACGGTCGTGAAAGGCACCTACCATGCCAGCAATAAAACCAAACTTATCAATACCAATTTCTTTTTTTAACTCATCAGCATTTCTCAGGTTACTGAAACGGGCCATATCAATACCATTATAAATGCAATAGGTTTTATCAATAGGTGCTTTGTAGCTTTTAATGCCTGCCAGCGAATTTGACAATACAACATCGGAGAACTGAAAAGAGAGTCTTCCTCTTAGATAGTTTTTTTCGAACATAGAAATATGCAATGGTGCATCTGCAATAATTCCATTAATGAATTTGAATTTTCGGAAGGGGAGAAGCGGCAGAATATAAGTGCTGCACATGGTACCCCAGGAGTGTACAATATCGGGTTTGTATTTATCAATGGCTCCTTTTATAACAAGGAAAGGCTTTATGCTGTACTTAAAATTCCGGTCGCTTTCAATAATGGTGATGGGGAAGTCGTACATATATTCATACCCAACACCCATATCGGAAATTGCAACAAGAATTATTTTGTTCTCAGGATTTTTGCAAAGTGACTTAATCAGCTCAAGCATCCTCCTTTCCTTTCCACCACCGCCAATATTATCCGCCAAAAAGAGGATCGTCATCTTGTGAGTTTTTTCTTTGGTTATCTTTTCGGTAATGATTGACTGTTTTGCTGGTGCAATCATTGTAAGCATGTTTTGGTTTTACAGTAGGTAGCGGAAGAGATATTGAATCTAAAACACTGCGTATCAGCAATAGTTAAGCCAAAATTAATTTTCATTGTTATTTAGGCTGATTTATTAATATAAGTTATAAAATCTTCCATTTGATAACGCTGAAGATTTACTGTATCAGGGTGCCATTGAAGGCTGTTGTCCCAATAGCCGGGGCAGTTGTCATAAAAAGGCCCAATGATGTATGTGTAGCTTATCTCCACAATTTTGGGTTCGTCGCCATCCCAAATAAAATCGAAGGCTACAGATTGTGCATCTAATATTTTTGCTGTGTCAAAAGCTATTTTAATACAGCGTTTATCAAATAGTTCGGGTTCATATGCCTTAATACCACTGCCCGATGCCCGGAAGTCGTTATTTCTAACGTAGCGGCGAACTCCTACGCAGCGGTTGCCTAACACTACAAGCCTTGTATCATGGTCGTTGTTTGGGGCAAAATCCTGGAAGTAGATGTATCCTTTTTCTCTCTGCGAAAATTTACCCAACTCTGTGGGGAAAATTAACCTGCCTATTCCTTTTGCTACTCCTTTTAAAGCAGCCATGTTTTTATCACGCTTTAATATCCATAGTTTATCTTTCAATCTGCCCCAGCCATTTAACTGGCTGAAGCCTCTGCCAAACGCTTTGTTTACATATCGCTGTGCCTCACTTCTTGACTTTACTAACTCTACATTTAAAGAACCTGCGCCTCCACGAAGCTTCCACACTTTTGGAAAACTGGTTGTGTAAAGCCATTGTTCAGCTTCTTTTTTATTATAAAACACATGTGTTTTTACCAATGGTGCCCCTATTGATTCAAGCAAATATTTTTGAGCCACTTTATCATCGTGGTGCCAGCTGGTTTTAAAATCGGGGAATACTTTTTTGCCCCGTTCCTGCAATGAAAGAGTGAGTTGTCTTGCTACTAAAACTGTGCGGTAGTCAGTTTGGTTCCAGTTCCACATTAATGCATCGCAATCGTCTAACTGCTGAATGATATCAGTATCGTAGCAATTGACAATTTTATAAGAGATGTTTTTTTCTTTACAATATTCTATCCACCTGTCGCTAAATGTGCCTTGCTGTGGGTGTATCGCTATTTTCATTTGAGATGTGGGATTGCTTTGGAAGAATGCAAGATTTATTTCCTGAGTGAGGCAAGAAAATCTTCAATCATGTAATATTCAAGATTTACTGTAGCTGGATGAAACTGTAGTTGAGGATCCCAATATCCAGGGCAGTCATTATAAAAAGGGCCCACTAAAGAGGTATAGCAAATTTCTACAATTTTGGGCTCATCATTCACGTATATAAAATCAAAAGCTGCAGACTGCAGTTGCAGCCTTTTAGAAATATCAAATACAATTTGTAAGCAACGCTTATCAATTAATTCAGGATTGTAATCTTTTACTCCGCTGCCTGAGGCCCTAAAATCATTCCCCCTTACATATCTTCTTAGTCCCACACATTTATTGCCTACTACATGAATTCTTGTATCAAAGTTGTTGCCGTCTGCAAAATCCTGGAAATAAACATATCCTTTTTCTTTTTGTGTAAACTTTGCCAGTTCGGTTAAAATAAAAAGCCTGCCGATTCCCTTGAACACTCCTTTAAGCGCTTCAAAATTTTTATCTCTTTTCAATACCCAAACTTTATCAGCTAATCTTCCCCAACGGTTGTTTTGAGAAAAGCCTTTTCCAAAAGCCTGGTTTACCAATGCCTTTGCATCTTCTTTTGTTCTTGCCAGCTTTACATTAATGGATGCTGCTCCATTTCTCAGCTTAAATACTTTGGGAAAACTGGTGCTTTCAATCCATTCGTCGGCAGTTTTCTTTGAATAAAAAACATAGCTCTTTACCAGCGGTGCATCTACTGCTTCAAGCAAATATTTTTGCCCAACCTTATCTTCAAAGTGCCAGGTACTTTTATTATTGGGAAATACTTTTTTGCCAGAAGCTTCTATGGAAACTGTAAGCTGCTTTGCCATTAATGCAGACCGGTAATTGTTCTGGTTCCAGTTCCACATTAATCCATCGCAATCTTCCAACTGCTCAATAATATCGCTTTGGTGGCAGTTGACTATTTTATAATCAATGCCATTGGCTTTACAGTATTCAATCCACCTGTCCGTATATCGTCCGGCATCAGGATGTATTGCGATCTTCATTTTTTAAATAGTTTTTTTTTGAGTACGGCTGCAGCCACATCCAGGTGTGCTTCGCAACTGATATAATTTATTACGCCTGTTAAATATTTGTTTGGCAGCAGTTTATTTACAAATCCAAATCTTCTTAGCCCACTCCTAATATATTTACCTGGCATGGCTGGTATTGCTGAAAAGTTGTATAAATACTGTGCACTTCTTTTTTCAATTAATTCTTCCCATGCTGCAGCCAGTTTTTTTTCATCAGCGATAATAGAATTGCATTCATCAATTTCTTTTAATGCAGCTTTTTTTTCGTCTGCACTTAAAACACTAAGTGTGTAATCATTTTTTGATTGAGCTGTTGGTATCAAATTAAATTGAACAGGTTGTCCTTTTTCTGCAATCAACTGTATTGTTAATCCTGTAAACCACCCGGTTTGTTCGCTTGGTTTTGTAAACAGCATGTTGCCAAGCCCGTAAAATATGGGCACTCCATTATATATTTCATAGCCGCTTACACAATGTGTATGATGGCTTATAACCGCAGCGGCTCCCAATTCAGCAAAATAGCGGTATTGTTTTATCATTCTTGGGCTGGGCAGATTGTAGAATTCGTTGCCGCCATGCACTATTACCAACACAATGTCGGCTGATGCTTTTGCCTTTTGTATTTGCCTGGTGTTATCAATGATGTCGAGTGGGCTTGCCCCGGGAGAATCGTTTGTTGCAACCGACCATTCATTCTCACAAAAATTTACAACAGCTATTTTAAGATTGTTACTTTCAATGATAAGATGTTTAGCGGCATCATTTAAATCAGCACCGGCACCAGTAAAAGCGATGTTGTTTTTTTTGCAGCCATCAATTGTATCATTAAGCCCGGCAGCGCCATAATCAAGTATATGATTATTAGCAAGTGTTACTGCTGTGATGTTTAATTCTTTTAAATGATTAAATACTTCATCAGTTGTTTGCAGGTGTGGGCCATGCTTTATGATTTTGTATTTGTCTCCATGTTTGTTAACCGGGCATTCAAGGTTTACGATATTAATATCTGCAGAATTGTACACTTCCTTTATACCCTCTGACAGCAACTGTTTATCAACATAAGAAGGAGTGATGCAAACATCGCCGGCAATATTTATCCTTACACTCATTACCGGTTTTTTATTTCAGTGATGTAATTCGCCATTATACCTGCTACCTTTTTGTAATCAAAATTTTCTTCTGCAATTTTCTTCCCTTTTTGCCCGGCAGCCTTTGCGTTTTCTTTATTTAAAAGGGCTTCATTCATTTTTTTGGCAAATGAAGCAGCACTTCCCGGCTCTGCTAAAAATCCACTTTCGCCATCTTTAACAAATAATGGTATTTCGCCAACACTTGTAACAACAATGGGTACCCCGGTGGCCAGGTATTCCCCAATTTTTATGGGGAAGTTGCCAGAGTTTTGTTCGTTATCTGGTTTTGACACTACCAGTATTTCAGCATTGCATAAAATTACGGGCATCATTTCTCTTTCTACCAGGCCGGTAAAAACCACCTTTTCTGTTACGCCGAATTTTTCAATTGCATCAATTGTTTCTTTTATGGCTGCCTTATTGGAATTGTTGCCTACCAATACCAATTTATGTTGCGGAAATCTGTCAGCAATGGATGCAAAAGCTTCAATTAAAATAGGCACTCCATCTTTATTACCACTAATTGTACCACAATAACCAATATAAGGATAAGGATATGGGCTTGGTTTGTCTGTTTTAAAAAAGGAGAGGTCAACAACCGTTACTAATTTTTTTGTGGCCCTGTTAAACTGGCCAATATATTGCATCAGTTTATTGCTGATTAAGAAGATGCCATCAAATTTTGGCAACAGGCTGTTTAAATAATACTGTAATATTTTTTGTTGTTTCTTAGACTGATTTCCCAAAGCATAAGGAAGCTCGGTACGCTCATGAAAAACTTTTATGCCAAGTGCTTGTGCAGCCTTCATTAAAACTGATATTGGCGTTACTTCAATAGCAAATATTACCAATGCGTCAATTTTATTATTTGCAGCCTGCTGTTGTACAATTTTTTTTGCCTTGAAGACAGCCCTTACTTCATAATAATACCTGAGAAATTTATTAGTGCCTTTGTAGCTATTAAGTGTTTTGTATTTTACTCCATGGTAATCAAGGCTGTCTTTGCCGCCCCAGTTTTGTGGGCTAAGCGAAAGAAAGGTGACGGTATGGCCAAGCTCAACCAGGCCTTTGCCCAGTGTGGAATGCCTTATTGCTGCGGCATGTGTATCGGGGCATTGTCCTGTAGATACAAAAGTGATATTCATTTTCGGGGATACTTATTTTTTAAAGAAAACTCCAGTGCTTGAGTTTGATCCTTTCATTGTTCTTTTCGCAAGTAATACCAGTTCAGGTATGCTTAGTTTAAAGTTGAAGAGTTTTATAAAATCAAAAGAACTCATTGGTGTAAGGCCGCTGTTAGTGCCTAATAATTTCAATGTGCTGTTGGTAAAGCCATTGATGTGCTGGTGTGGTGAAATCAACCTGAACAAGTCATGAGAAAATCCCTGTTGTTTAATAACTGATTTTAATTGAGTATTATCAGGTACCGCAATATAAATGATGCCATCATCTGCAAGGCTTTCTTTAAGTTGCTTTACAATACTTAATGGGGATGATACATGTTCAAATACCTGGTTTACCCAAATAAAACTAAAGTGATTTTTGTATTTACTCAAATCATTTAGGATGGTAACACCCATATTATTCATGAAGTCATTTTTATCAGACGATAAATCAAAGGCATAAGTTGTAAAGCCCTTTTCTACAGACATAGAACAAAAATTTCCATAACCTGCCCCAAAATCCATCAAGTTCACCTGCCCTTTTTTGCTAAAATGTTTTTTTATGAGGCCAAGAATATTTTCTGCATAGCTGCTATGGGGTAAGTTTTTGTAGTGAACTTTCAGCATTTCCTGGTCCAGCCAGTCGTTGTACAACAGTCCCATGCCGTAATCATTCAGCACTTCTGTTAAATAATAGAAGTGGCAGTCATTACACTCCACAAGATTATAATCAAGATCTTTGATGGCGCCGTTGTTATAACAATTGTAGAACGATTCGCTGTAATATTTTTCAAATTTTATAAAGTCGATAAAACCTGGGCTGTTATGTTTTGCGTTTAGTAAAACGGTACGGTTTTTTGACTGGCAAACCGGGCAGGTATCCCTGTTTGTAACCAAAGCATTTTTGTCTGTAAGCATTTTTATTATTTGATTATTATTCTAAGGTAGCATCTGGTATTGGGGCCGCTTCATCTTCATGAATTTTGATTTTGTGCCCTTCAGATTTTTGTATCACATACTTTTTATGATAGTAGATATAAAGAAACAGGAAAAGAGCCAGCGAGCCTATTGATTTGGCAATAATGCCACCGGTGGCCGAATACAATTTTATTAATACTAATGAGGAAACAATTTGTATAATGCCAACAGCGATGGAAACTTTTTTCATGTACTGAGATTCACCCTTGGCCAATAAAAATTTATTTACAAAATCTGCAAAGCCATGCAGGATAGCGCCGAATGATCCAATCTTAATAAGATAACTTACTTCCTGGTACTTACTGGTAAGAAAGAAGTCGATAAAAAAATCAATTGTTAGCAACAAGCCAACCTCCATTACAATACAGGCAATAATTACTTTTTTAAAATCACGGTTTGGAATGGTAGGGCTGGTGATATATTTTTTAAAATTGGAAGTGCTTACAATACTTGGCAACATTGAAAGGGGCATTATAAAACTTAGAGCAAGGGTGTAGTAACCTACTTCCACATTGTTGATATTAAATAGACCTACCAGTAATGGAAGTAAATAAATAGCGCCAAGATTCCACAATGCACCCCAGTAGAGGTGAATGCCGAAAGATTTATGCTGTGCAGCCAAATCTTTCCATTCATTTGATCTGCCTTTGAATATTGGCTTGTCGTGATATACAAGTGCTATGCAGATTATGAAATATGTGATATAAAACAACAGCGCATTATAGTAAATGCTGCCTTCAGAAAATGATTGAAAAATATAAAGTGAACTAACATACAGCAGAGGAGGCAGCAATCGATAAATAATAAGCCCTATTAATTTTCTTTCGCCCTGGTAAGAAGTTTCAAAATAAAATCCCAATGGATGAATGAGGAAGAAGGGGATTAAAAATATTGCAAGGTGAAAAAGGGTTTCGTTAAGCAGCTTAGGGAAAAAGAAACCAATGGTTAATGTAGTAAGTGCGATAACTATTGCCCCACCAACAGAAAACATGATAACATATCCTTTGTAAATACGCACTTTGGTTTTATCATTAGTAGCGGCTATTAGCCTGCCTGCTGATGAATACATACCAAAGTTTACTATATATGCAACCAGCGCTATAAAACTTTGAAGGTATTTCCAGTCACCAAATAATTCTTTCGACAGCAGTTTGGAATTTAAAACACTGCCAAAAAAACTTAGGGCAGTGCCGCCAAGTGTAGCAGCGTAGAGAATTTTTACTGAGTGTTTATCAATCAGCTTTTGCAGGTTCATCCTCAATTATTTTTGTGTATTGGCAAGTGGCCAGGCCAATAATGCAGCTTATGAAATAATAATATGCATCTGATGATAAGGCAATGTAAATAGCAAAGCCGCAACAAGCAGCTATCCAAAAGAAAATCACAACCTTTATTCCTTTTACATTCTCAAATAATTCAATCTCTGGCTTTTTAAACAGAGGCTTTACAAGAAAGAAAATATATGTTAATGCAGTAGGCAGACCAGCCCACCACGATATAAGAAGAAACTGCCCGTCCAGGTACGAATAATAATCATTAATACCTGGCCAAAACCATTGCTTTACAGGCCCAACGCCCTGGATAAGATAATCAAGGTCGTATTGTTCAAGAAAATCAATTAATTGTTTACTCCTTGTATCTTCTCCTGAACGTTCTGAAAGGTTATCGAAAGCATTGGTAAAAGTGCCTGCATACTGACTGTTCATAAGGAGAAAATATCCTCCCACAACCAACGCAATGGTACCTGCTACAATCAATAGCCCGTTTTTTGTTTGTAATTGTTCCCTGAACTTTATTATAAAATACAGGAAATATAATATCAGGTACGAACGGGCTCCCGAACTGAAAATGAAAACAAATATTAGCAGGAATCCTATAAGGTTGATGAGATTTTTTCTTTTGTTTTCTTCATCTTGTAAAAAAAAGAATGGGAAAACCCATATGAGGAAAACACAATAATCCCTGATGACAAGAAGAAATTCTTTCCTGGTAGCGCCAATTCCTACCTGGCTAAGGCTAACAAGCGAAGCTGCCATAATAAAGAAACAGGCATAATAAAAAAACTTCATTATCCTTGGAAAGTATTTTGTATCTGCCGCAAAAAATAATATGCCGATATTAATATAAGAGCCAAGCCCTTTAATACTGTAAAAAAAAGATGACTTGAAGGCTCGTTCATGAACATCAAGCGATGCAATTGTTACAAGCACAATAAGTAAAATGTAGCAGGTACTGATGTAACCAGGGAAAAACTTTCGGTATAAAAAAAAGGCAATTACTGCTGCAAAACTAATTATTATATTACCCAAGTATGCAATCTTGAAATACCAGGGATACACCGCAGTTTCATTGATAGTAGCCAAATCCATCTGCCCCAGGTAAAGCTTTAGCAAAACTGCACACAGACCAGCAATCATACCCCAATAAATATATTTTGACAGTGCGTACACTTTAAACAGCGCTTATTTGAAAACGGTACAAAAATAAAATAAGTGACAAAGTAAATCTGAAGGTAATTATTGCGAATGGTATTTAATGAAGTGTCTCTTGCTGAGGCTGGGGTATGGCTTCGCCACTCTGGCTCACAGCTTTTTTAATCTTTTATTTTACAATCATTCAGGCAGATGATTGTAAACACGTATATTTTAATACTGTCTATTATACTTTTCCTTCAAGCCCCAATAACTTCGACAGTTTTTTGAATAACCAGTAGGTGTAAGAATAATAATTTATTGATTCTACAACTTTACCGCCAAAGAGTAACTTATAATTGTTTATCCCTTTCAGGCTTTCATCGGTAGTATCTTTAGCATAGCCACCAAAGTCAAACACTGTATATCCCTGCTCTTTAAAGTAGAGTATATTTTGTACTGTGAGATATTTATTAGCCCTTCCTGATAAATTCTTGTCTGCATGTTCCTCAAGCCGTTTGGTGGCGGCATGGTGGTGCCTCACAATTCCTGCTTCCTTATCAGTAAGATAACTGTGTGCTGCAACTATTTCGCCGTTATATGTGGCAAAGCATAGTGTGATATCATCGCCAAATTCCTCCATACGCCTCCGGCTTACAAGATTGGTGTTTTTCTTTTTGGCAAAGTCATTAAAGAAATCAACAAAGGTGTCAATATCATTACCAAATGTGCATTTGACTCCTTCAGTTTCGGCAATTCTAGCCTGCTGTCTTATCTGTTTAGAAAAATTTGCCTGGATGGTTTCTGCGTCCTGTGTTAATTCAAGCTCTACTGTGTGGGAAACAGATTGTACTGCAGGAATACTTTTCCTGTCTCGTTTTTTTACATTCCAGTACACATTGAGTCCTAAAACATCTTTTAACCTGTATTTATACTGAAACCAGTTTTCGTACACCTTCAGGAAATAGAATTTTTTATAATATCGTATCATCTCTTGTTTTAATAAGGCCTGCTTATCACAGGTTTAAGTGCTATTTGTTATAACGACGGTTGTCATTAATTATTTCCTATATGTAGACTTTTTCCAAAAAATATATTTTTTTGGTCACAAACATAATAATATTGTCCTGTTATCGTGTAAAATAAAAAACCGCCGCAGCGGTATATGCTGAATGGCGGTTTATGGTTAAGTTATTATGATTGATACCAATAGTGGAAAAGGGTGAATATGCAGCTTACATTAAGGCGCTTTCAATTTGTATTTCATCTTCAGTTAATGCTGTCATTTCCGTTTCTGCACTTAAAGAGAAGCCAAGTGAGGGAAGAGTGAGCTTTATTTTTGTTGTATTTGTAGAAAGAGAAGATGGTTCGGTATTAATGTGTACTATACCTGCTGCATTTACAGGGGTTTTCTCAACTTTTATGTTGTAATAAAGCCCATTAAATTGGGCAATATTTTCAATTTCACCTTTTTTTATTTCAGCGGGCCTGCCAAGCCAGTATACAAAATTTATTACATCGCTTGTTTTTCTTACTTCAATCATTTCTGCATCTGTAATATTCACAAATACAAAGGTTGGAAACAAGGGTTCATATACAATTTTACGGCGGTTGCCTTGTCCGTACGTTATACGGTTATGAGGACAAAAACTCTCTAATTTTTTCTTAGATAAGCTGGAAGCCACCTTCATTTCGCAATGGGGCTTAGTGTACACTGCATACCACTTCCTGTTCATTTTTTAATTCTTTGAATGAAAAAAATGTTGACAGCTTTTAAATAGACCAGTTATTGGTTCTATTGCAAAGGGTACAGGCTTGTGTTTACGGGAGATGGATTAATAATTATAACAACTAAATTAGGCTTTTAATTTATATCCTTTGTTTATTTTTTGATTTTTTCCATACACATAATCATAGCCATAGCCATAATTATTCTTCATAAAGCCCCGTGTTTTTACACCATTAAAAATAATGGCTGGATTCTTAAGTGAGTTGATTTTATTATTTTCATCAATTCGCTTCACTATCATTTTAGGGGTGTATTTATGGCGTATTACATATAAGGTGGCATCTGCAAGTGAAGATAGATGATAGGCGTCTGTTACCATCACCACAGGTGCTGTATCTATTACCACCAAATCAAACTTATCTTCCAGTTCAGTTATCATTTTTTGCATTTGCCCGTTTTCCAGCAGTTCGGAAGGGGTGGGATGCAGGCCGCCTGATGAAACAAAATTAAGGTTCTCATGATTAGGTACTTTACGTATTATTTCATTAACGGTTTTTTCGCCAAGCAGGTAATCGCTCACACCAATTTCCTCGGTGGTTACATCAAATAGTTTTCCTAAAGATGGGTTGTGCAAATCGGCATCTACTAATACCACTTTTTTGCCGGTCATAGCAAGGCTTACTGCCAGGTTAGCTGCTACAAAGCTTTTTCCTTCTCCAGGCAGGCTGCTGGTAACTAATATTTTTTTATGATACGAATCAATTCCAAGAAATAAAAGTGATACTCTTACTTTTCTGAATTCTTCTGCAATAAAGCTGCGTTTGCCCGGTTCAAGAACCAGGGATGTTTTTGATTTATTGAAAACTATTTCACCAATTACTGGTATAGAGGTGAGCCCTTCTATTTCTTTACGATAAAGTATTTTGTTGTTAAGCATTTCCCTTGCATTAACAAATACCACTGGAAGCAGTAAGCCAAGCAGAAGTGCAGCAAAATAAATCATGTTGGTTTTTGGGCTTACAGCCGAACCTCCTGCCTTTGCATAGTTTACCACCTTTAAGTCTTTATTAGTGTTGGTATATGAAAGCATACTTTCTTCTCTTTTTTGAAGAAGGAATGAGTAAATACCATTTTGAGTATTTTGATCTCTGTTTATCTCAAGTAATTCTCTTTCTTTTTCAGGTATAGCAGTGAGCATGCTATTGTACCTGCCGCTGGTAGAGGAAAGATTACCCATACTAAGCTGTAGGTTTCTTTCCTGGCTTTCGATGTTGCTTAATATGTTTGGTTTCATATTGGCTATTTCTGCCAATAATTGCTGAACAACAGGATTGCCTTCACCCACAGTCTTCCTCATCCTGTCAAGATTCATTTGTGCGTTATTTAATGCGGTCATTTGGTTCACAAGACCTTGGTCGCTTATACCTAAGGCAGAGGGCAAAACTCCAATTTTATCTGAGGCATGTATCTTGTTTTTCAGGTCTCTAAGTGCGGCTAGCTGTGTGGCTGTTTCTGATGATTTTATATCGCTTGAACTTACAATATTTAACGCTTCCTGACTTTGTGTGCCAAGGTCAATAGCTCGGTGTGTTGCTTTAAATGATTTCACTTTTTGCTGGATGGAATCAAGATTGCCTTTTATTACAGCCATTCTTTCATCAATTAGTTCAATCGTGTTTTTTACTAAACTGTTTTTTTCAGCAATAGCGCTCTTGTTATAAAAATCAATAAGCGTATTTAAAATATTTTCGGCTCTCTCAGGTACTTCATCAATATACCGCAAGTCAACTGTACTGGCGTTTTTACTTGGCGCTTCTACTTTTAAGGAGCCAAGCAGTGAACCACTAACAGATTTTACTCTCAGTAGATCAAGGAAAAATGGCTTAGAGCCTGTAGTACCCCAAAAGTGTTCGTTTGGTAAAAACATTAACTCACCATACTGTGTTTTATGCCATTCATTTAGTGTGTATGAAGTTTTATTTTTTAAAATTGCCCTTTGAGTAGCGCTATCATAACGTATTGGTAATTTATCAGCTCTTTTAACTTTTTCCGGATCTTTTACCCTTACTACTATTGGACAAGTGTTGTATGCAGATTGTATCCTTAATTTACCTTCCTGACTAATTGGTGCATACAAGCCTAATTTAACTACTACACTATCCAGCAATACCTGCGATTTAAGTACATCAAGTTCATTTTCCACAATTTTTTTGGTATTGATGATATTTAAATCCTCCATATCCCTTGTGTCATCCACACCTTTCTTTTCATCTTTCAGCATTATTTTAGCTGTGGCTTCGTACTTAGGAATTGAGTATCGTATATAAAAATACGCCCCACCCAATGCCAGTGCCAGGCATATTAAAAATAAAGGCCAGTAGCTAAGATAGCCTGCCAGCATTTGTGTAACCTGGCTTTCGTCTTTTTGTGTTGTTTTGATAGCTCTTTGTTGCATACCTTAGATATTATTATCTTGTTATCCTGTCAATTACTAGTAGTATCACCGATACAGAACTGGCTACCGCAGCCAATATTGTACGGGTTCTGTCAACACTTGCGGCCCTGTTTTTAGTAGTTGGTACATACACAATATCATTTGGCTGCAAGTAATAATATGGTGATTGAAGGAATGTGCTTGAATTAAGATTTAATTTAGTAACAACTTTCTTGCCTTCGCTTTCTCTTATCAGCATTACGGTCTCTTTTTTTCCAAAAGGAGTAATATCTCCTGCAGCGCTAAGCGCCTTTAACAAAGATATTTTTTCGGTAGGTACATTCATTACCTGTGGTCTTGCTACTTCACCCAATATCGATATTTCATAGTTAAGGTAGCGTATTTCCACATTTGGATCAATCAATAACCTTTTATCAATTATTTCTTTGGTAATGGTTTCTTTCAACTGGCTTTTGGTGAGGCCAGCTACTTTTAATGTTCCAATCAGGGGTATATCTATATTACCGTCCGGGCCTACTAAGTAGCCACTAAATTGTGATGTGGTTAAAGTAGTGGTAGGAGCGCCTGTACTTTGATTAAACATTGCCCATGCCTTGTCCTCCGTAGTGGGGCTGGTAATGCGTATGGTAAGCACATCGTTGCTTTCAATTTTATGCTCTGATTTATCCTGTGGATTTGATAATAACGCTGCCTGTCTTGCATTTTCAAGGTCGTTAAAATAAATCATCTTTTTTGTGCTGGTACAGGAACTTGCGGCAATCAAAATATAAAAAAGCAGCAACAGGGCTGAAAGTCTTTTGTTCATAAATAAGAATTGAATGGATTTGAATATGAGCAATAACGAAAAAATCAAAAGATTCTTATACGTTGAAATGGAATAATATGATAATTGCTGCCGGGAAATGGCTGCAGGGTAAAAAAGGGGGTGTATTGTATTGCTATGTATCAGTGGCAATTCTTTGTATTTTCAGAAGGTTTAGGTTACAGGTAAAACAGGTATAAACTACCTGTAAGTGGTAAAATTAACTGTTTAGGTTAAATTTACCAATTTTGAGACAGACAGCGATTAAGTAAAATTAATTTTAAAAAATGGGTGAAATGAGCTTGTTATTTAATAATCTCAAGCGCTTTTTTAATCATATAGTCTCTGGTATTTAATACTTCATAATATCCTTCATTGCGCCATAGTTGCCTGGCCAACATAGCTTTCATTTTAAAATGAAGTTCCTCTTTTTCTGCAACGGAAAGCGATTTTATGCTTAAAGAGTCTTTTATTGCAAGGTTCTCAAAAAGCTGGTGAGCACCGGCATCAATACTGAAACGATTTGTAAAATCAGCTGTGCTTTTGAAAGTTTGTAATGCTGTTTGGTTTTCCATAAAATATTTGTAGGCAAAACCACTTACAGTACCTTTCATATATATTTTTGTAAATATCCTGCCATCCTTTATAGTATCAATGGCCACAAATATATCCGGAGTAATACCACCGCCGCCATACACTTTTTTGCCGCTGGGTGTTATGTAAATTTTATTTGTGTCATTTTTTATCGAATCCTTTGTGAGTACTTCGCCATCATGATATCGTTTCATTATGTCATCATAATATGCCTTTTCTCCATTACTGTAAGAACGCTGGATACTTCTGCCAACTGGTGTGTAATATCGGGCAACGGTGAGCCTGAGAGCACTACCGTCACTCAAGTCGTACTGCTCCTGCACCAGCCCTTTACCAAAGCTGCGACGGCCGATAATAGTGGCCCTATCCCAGTCTTGTAAAGCACCAATTAAAATTTCGCTGGCACTTGCAGTTCCCTCATCTACAAGCACTAATAACTTTCCTGTTTCAAATAGCCCGGGCCTTTTACACCGATATTCTTTCTTAGGAAAATGGGCACCTTGGGTGTAAGTGATTAGCTTGTCTCCATCCAAAAATTCATCAGCTATTTCAGTAGCCTGGTCAAGTACCCCTCCGCCATTATCCCGTAAGTCTAGAATAAGCCCTTTCAAACCCTGTCCTTTAAGTTTGTCAAGCGACTCCATAAACTCACGATATGTTTTTTGGCTGAACTTGTTTAACCTTATGTACCCAACACCGGGTTCAATCATATAGGCAGCATCCACGCTGCTTACAGGTATAATACCTCTTTGAATGGTTATTCGTTTCTTTTCGGTTCCCCTAAGAATGTCTATTGTGACTTTTGTATTATTGGCGCCTCTTAGCAGCTTTTTTATCCTTGGATATTTAATTTTTACACCGGCCACAGTGCTATCGCTTACCTTGATGAACTTATCGCCTGTTATGACCCCGGCTCTTGCAGACGGGCCATCCGGCACTACATACATTATATTAATTGTATCATCAATTATTTCAAACTCTACCCCGATCCCAAAAAAATTACCAGCAATATCCTGGTTCGATTCTTCTACTTCATCTGCACTGATAAAAATAGAATGAGGGTCAAGTTTGTTTAGTATAGCGGAAATGGCAGTGTCTGCCAGTTCGTTTACGTCAACTGAATCAACGTATTTATTTTTTATGAGGTCCATCAGTTCTTGCATGGGCCTGCTTTTGTCTATGGAGAAAAACTTTTTACCAGGCATACCGTCCCTCATGCGATAACCTATCATCATTCCAATAATAAGGGTAATGCTGAAAAGCAGCGGTGTCCAAACGTTCAGTTTCCTGTTACTATCCATATTTTTCTTGTGGGCACGAAAATAAATGAAATGAAGTGAACATGCGGCCAATGTTCAATAAATGGTTGCAGTAAAAGATATTTGGTATGTAATGTTAAAAATGCTGTAATTTGAAATGAAAATTTTAAAAGTAACGAATGTCCATAAAACTAATTGCAGACAGCGGTTCTACAAAAGCAGAATGGTGCCTGCTAGATGGTAAAAAGAAAAAAACGGTTATTACGCAAGGCATCAGTCCTTATTTTCTAAACGAAATACAGGTGCAGGACTTATTAGAAAAAGAACTTACACCGAAGTTATCGAAGCGGCCGGATGAGATTTATTACTATGGAACTGGTTGTTCAAACCCTGTTAATGTAAAACTTGTGCACACCGCATTGCAAAAGGTATTTGGCAAAATAAAAATTACCATTAATCACGACCTTATGGGTGCAGCCCGTGCTTTGTGTGGTAATGAAAAAGGTGTAGCTTGTATACTGGGTACTGGCTCAAACTCCTGCTACTACAACGGGAAAAAAATAGTAAAGAACAGCCCGGGCCTTGGTTTTATACTTGGGGATGAAGGCAGCGGTGCTTACCTTGGAAGAAAAGTAGTACAGCATTTTTTGTACAATACATTTGACCCTGACCTGATGGATCGATTTAATGCAAAATACAATACCAATGCCACTGAAATACTGGAGGCGGTTTATAAAGGGCCATTGCCCAACCGTTATTTATCTTCATATGCAGCTTTTTTAGCGGAAAATCGTGGGCATTACATGATTGAGAATATCATTGAAGACAGCTTCAACGACTTTTTCTTTAACCATTTGTACAAATACAAAGAAAGCTGGACACACCCCATTCACTTTATTGGCAGTGTAGCTTTTGGCTTCAAAGATGTGTTAAAAGATATGTGTCAAAATTACGAACTACAGTTGGGCAGGGTTTTAAAGCAACCAATGGATGGCCTTATAAAATATCACTCATAAAATAATTGATGTTTTCGATACGTTTAGAACCACTGGTAAAAAAATCTTGGTTTTAAAAAGTAACTTTATTAATTTACACATAAAACAAAACTATACTAATATGAAATGCAAATTTCTACTCGCCGCCTCCCTTATTTCGGCGTCCCTTATCTCCTCCGCCCAAAATTCCGCTAAAACCTATGCCATTACCGGAAAAAGTAACAACAACTTTCTTTGGGCAGATATTAAACAGATAGATGTGAACACCGGAAAAATTGTAAAGACACTATTTGAAAGTGATAAAACAGAATTTAAGATTTCTTCTTTAGACAACACTGTGGACAAAGTGAAAGTGCAAAATCCAACGGCATTTGGTGTTGCTGCCTGTGCACTGGACGAAGTGCATAGCAGGCTATATTTTGCACCTATGCATTTTTCTGATATACGATATCTTGATTTAAAGAAAGATGATGCAAACTTTACAGTGGTAAGGAAAAATATTATACCGCTTACTGCAGGTAATGTATATCAAACAGAAGAAAATCAAATGACGAGGATGGTAATAGCACCTGATGGTTATGGATATGCACTTACCAACGATGCTAATCATCTTATCCGTTTTTCAACTGGTAAAAAACCCGTAGTAGAAGATTTAGGTGCTTTAATTGATGCGGAAGAAAATAAAGGATTTTCCGTACATAATAAATGCAGCAGCTGGGGTGGTGATATGCTGGCTGATGCTTATGGAAGGCTTGTTGTTATTTCTGCCAATCATAACGTTTATACAGTAGATGTAAAAACAAAAATTGCAAACTTTACTGGCACTATTACAGGACTGCCAGCAAACTACACTACCAATGGTGCAGTAGTGGATAATGAAGGTAATATGATAGTTAGCAGTGCTAATGTATTTGAAGGCCTTTTTCGTGTAAACTATAAAGATTTAAAAGCTGTAAAAATTCAAACAGAAGAAAAAGCATTCAATGCATCTGACCTTGCAAATGCCAACTATTTATTGCAAAAAGAAAAAGACGCTTCTGTTAAATTTGATGTTTCAAAATCAGTATTGCCGGAGTTAGCTGCTGCATCAGATGCCAGGGTATATCCAAACCCTGTTACGGGCAGCCAGTTCAATGTACTATTTAATGGGCAGGAAGCTGGTAAATACACAATTATTTTTAGCGATCTTGCCGGAAGGCCATTGATATCAAAAACAGTAAGCGTAGGTAAAGGCACACAGGTAGAAACTATCCGTCTTACCAACGCAGCTGCAAGGGGTACATATTTTGTAAAAGTTGTAAATGCAAACAAAGAGATAGCATTTAGTGAAAGAGTTGTTTTGCAATAAATGTTGATTATTATGGGTTGTAAAAGTAAAAGCTCCAATTTTTGGGGCTTTTTCTTTTGCAGTAAGTGTCGTTAAAATCAAATTGCAACAGGCAGAGCTTAAAATTTATTAGCCTCCTTACTTTTGCAAGAGGTTGTACACAGTACAAATAATATCAAATGCAGGACATAGAACCATACTATAACTGGCGGCATTTATATGCAGCTGAGGAAGACGAACGATCTCCTTTTTACGGCCGCACTTATAGTGAGTTTGAGTTTTCTCAAACTGTTTACAATTATTATATACATCCGCAATGGGATGATTTTGGCAGCCGTACCATGTATATGAAGATTTTGTTTGTTGATTATGATCTGGGCTATGCCATTATCGAACTGATAGGAGAGTGGAATGATGCCATTGAAAATGACATCATGACTTTACGCAGGGATATTACAGATGTGATGTTTAAAGAGGGTATTACTAAATTTGTTTTAATAGCCGAGAATGTCCTCAATTTTCACAGCAGCGATGATAGCTATTATGAAGAATGGCATGAGCAACTGGAGGACGAGGGAGGCTGGGTGGTAATTATCGATATGCCTCAGCAAAGTCAACACGATTTTAAACGCTCAAGGCTTACCAATTATATTGGACTGCTGGATTTTCCGCAATGGCGAACGCTAAAACCAGAGGTGATTTTTCAACAGGTGGACAATTGGATGCTACGACAATTAAAATAGGATATATACATATTCGTATTGTACTGCAATCAACATCTTTGGCAACGATATCATTAAACAAATCGGTAATAAAACAGTTAACAATACGTTTCCTTTCTTACTTTTGCGCCATCTCTAAACTAACTTGTTCAATATGACCTGGAAATTCTTCTTCTCTTCTTCCATCGGCAAAAAATTCACCATGGGCCTTACCGGTCTTTTCTTAATAAGCTTTTTGGTAATTCATTGCACTGTTAATTCAATGATATTTTTTAATGATGGAGGTGAAATGTTTAACACCTATGCACATTTTATGAGCCACAATTACATTGTACGTGTCCTGGAAATTGGTTTGTTCGCCGGGTTACTTGCACATATATTTCAAGGGCTTATTTTGTGGAAACAGAATAAAGCAGCCAGGCCTGTTGGATACGCATCAAATGCTGCAAATACCAATAGCAAATGGTATAGCCGTAGTATGGGTTTGCTCGGCACATTATTGTTGTTGTTTTTGATTTTGCATGTATCAAAGTTTTTTGTGAATACAAAAATTGCATTGTATGGTGATGGGGGAGCTAATGATGCATCTTATAATTTGTATGCAGAGATGAAGGAGTATTTTGAACATAATTTGTGGGCAGTTGTTCTATATGTATTAGGAGTGATAGCGTTATTTTGGCATTTATTGCATGGCTTTCCCTCAGCATTTCAAACATTAGGGTTGAACCATAAAAAATATACACCAATTATTAAAGCTGCAGGTTTGTGGTTCTCAATAATTGTATGTGTGTTGTTTGCTTTAATGCCTGTGGCTTTGCATTTGGGTTGGGTTTCTTAATGGATGCATTAAGAAACAGCAGTATAAGTGTGCGACGCAACAATGATGCTAATTGCTGAAAAGTTGGTACCAAAAAAGAATACAAAATTGTAAATCTATAATTGAGTTATGGCATTAGATTCAAAAATACCCAGTGGAGAAATGAGTGAAAAATGGTCTGAATACAAAGGCCACGTAAAACTCGTAAACCCTGCCAATAAACGTAAGATTGAAGTAATAGTAGTAGGAACAGGCTTGGCTGGTGCATCGGCCGCAGCGTCACTTGGAGAATTGGGCTATAAAGTAAAAGCCTTTTGTTTCCAGGATAGTCCACGCCGTGCTCACAGCATTGCAGCACAGGGCGGCATCAATGCAGCAAAAAACTATCAAAATGATGGAGACTCGGTTTTCCGTTTGTTTTATGATACAGTAAAAGGTGGTGATTACAGAGCAAGAGAAGCAAATGTTCATCGTCTTGCAGAAGTAAGCGCTGCAATCATTGATCAGTGTGTGGCACAAGGTGTTCCCTTTGCAAGAGAATATGGTGGTTTATTAAGTAACAGGAGTTTTGGTGGTACACAGGTACAAAGAACTTTTTATGCCGCAGGACAAACGGGCCAGCAGTTACTGTTAGGAGCATACAGTGCATTAGAAAGACAAGTGGCATTGGGAAATGTTACTCAATACTCAAGACATGAAATGCTGGATATTGTGATGATTGATGGAAAAGCAAGGGGAATTATTGTAAGAAATTTAATTACTGGTGAGTTAGAGCGTCATTTTGGTCATGCTGTATTACTATGTACTGGTGGTTATGGAAATGTATTCTATTTAAGTACCAATGCCATGGGCAGTAATGTAACTGCCGCATGGAAAGCACATAAAAAAGGAGCATTTTTTGGTAACCCTTGCTTTACACAAATACATCCTACCTGCATACCCGTAAGCGGTGATTATCAAAGCAAGCTTACATTGATGAGCGAAAGTTTGCGTAATGACGGACGTATTTGGGTACCGAAGAAAAAGGATGATAGCCGCAAAGCAGTGGATATACCAGAAGAAGAGAGAGATTACTATTTGGAAAGAAGGTATCCTGCATTTGGCAACCTGGTACCGAGAGACGTTGCTTCAAGGGCAGCTAAAGAAAGATGTGATGAAGGCTATGGAGTGGGAACAACCAAGCTGGCTGTTTATCTTGATTTTGCTGATGCAATAAAACGCTATGGAAAAATTGAAGCAGGCAAACAGGGCAGAAGTGATGTTAGCGAAACAGAAGTAATTGCAATGGGTAAAGAGGTGGTGAAAGAAAAATACGGCAACCTGTTTGATATGTATGAAAAGATAACAGGCGAAAACCCATACGAAACACCTATGCGGATTTATCCTGCGGTGCATTATACCATGGGTGGTTTGTGGGTGGATTATGAATTGATGACAACTGTAAAAGGATTGTATGCATTGGGTGAGGCAAACTTTAGTGACCATGGTGCAAACAGGCTTGGTGCTTCTGCCCTTATGCAAGGTTTGGCTGATGGATACTTTGTAATACCTTATACAATTGGTAACTACTTAGCTGATGAAATCCGCACAGCATCTATTCCAACTTCACACCCTGCGTTTGAGGAAACAGAAAAAGCAGTAAGCGACCGGATTAATACTTTGATGAATATTAAAGGCAAACAAACCGTGGAAAGTTTTCATAAACGTCTTGGAAAGATTATGTGGGATAAGTGCGGCATGGCAAGAAATGAACAAGGCTTAAAAGAAGCAATTGTTGAAATACAGCAATTGAAAAAAGAATTTTGGAGTGATGTAAAAATCCCGGGCGCAGTAAATGAAATGAATCCAGAGTTGGATAAAGCAGGCCGTGTAGCTGACTTTATTGAGTTAGGAGAGTTGATGTGCAAAGATGCATTGAACAGGAGAGAAAGTTGTGGTGGGCACTTCCGTGAAGAAAGTCAAACAGAAGAAGGCGAAGCAAAACGTGATGATGAAAATTTCAACTATGTAGCAGCATGGGAGTATAAAGGCGATAGCGAATGGGAGTTAAATAAAGAAGCATTGACTTTTGAAGTGGTGAAACAAACGCAACGTAGCTATAAGTAATTTTTTCAGTATTAAATAATAACCATTATCAATGGAGCATTACAAAATGAACCTCACACTCAAAGTGTGGCGCCAGCGAAACAGTAAGGATAACGGCAGTTTTGAAACTTATCATGTAAAAGATATTTCTTCTGAAATGTCTTTCCTGGAAATGTTTGATGTATTGAATGAACAACTCATTACTGAAGGAAAAGATCCCATCGCATTTGATCATGATTGCCGGGAAGGTATTTGTGGTATGTGCAGTATGTATATCAATGGCAAGGCGCATGGCCCGTGGTCGCAAAACACTACTTGTCAATTGCACATGAGAGCATTTAAAGATGGTGATACTGTGGTGGTGGAGCCATGGCGCAGCAGGGCATTTCCTGTGATAAAAGATTTAATGGTTGACCGTACGGCATTCGACCGTGTAATACAGGCTGGTGGTTATATTTCTGTAAATACCGGTAATGCTGTAGATGCCAATGCAATACCCATTGATAAAAAAGATGCTGACGATGCTTTTGCAGCAGCAGCTTGTATTGGATGTGGTGCATGTGTTGCCACTTGTGTGAACGGAAGTGCGATGTTGTTTGTAAGTGCAAAAATTTCTCAATTGTCTTTGTTGCCACAAGGTGCACCTGAAAGAAAAACAAGAGCAATGAATATGGTGGCACAAATGGATAAAGAAGGATTTGGTAACTGTACAAATACCTACGCCTGCGAAGCAGAATGCCCCAAAGGTATTTCAGTTGCAAACATTGCAAGGATGAACAGGGAATATATCAGTGCTTCATTGTCTTCTGATACAGAATAAATGATTTTAGTATTTCAAATAAAAACCTTCCGAAAGGAAGGTTTTTTATTTGCAGCGATACTGTGGCACAAAGGGTCTTACAATAAATACTAACTTTAGCCATTCTATCTAAAACCCCCGTTGAAATTGAGAAGGATA
>CAZBTD010000014.1:40268-45539 GCA_964494815.1 uncultured Ferruginibacter sp.
TACCAATATTCTTACTGTGCCTTTTATCTGTGCAGGTATCCCCGGCTCAAACACCCACATCTACATTAAGCAACCTGCGTACAAAACTTATTAGTACAAAAACAGTACAGGTTACATTTGACAGCCTGAGCATTTTTCCCAATACAGTTTCGATAAAAGGAGTAACGCAGGATCAATACATAGTAGATGTAGTAAATGCAAAACTTACATGGCTGATAAAACCAGTAGCTGACAGTGTTGAAATATCATACCGTGTGTTTCCTTACAAGTTAAATGCAGTATCGCAGCATTTAAACTATGATAGCATTAAGAATAATTTTCTTTTAGAAAAGGCATATAAATATAAACCAGGCAGCAGGCAACCCAACCCAATATTTGATTTTGGCAACCTCAATTATAATGGAAGTTTTGGCAGAGGTATCTCATTTGGCAATGCACAGGATGCGGTGCTTACCAGCAGCATGAACATGCAGTTAAATGGTTTTATTGGCGACAGTCTTGAACTTACTGCTGCTGTAACGGATAACAACATTCCAATTCAGCCAGATGGCAATACACAAGACCTTCGTGACTTTGACAGGATATTTTTACAAGTAAGAAAAAGATCATGGCAGGTAAGTTTTGGAGATATTGATATCAGGCAAAGCAAAAATTATTTTCTTAATTTTTATAAACGATTGCAGGGAGCGTCATTTAGTACAGATAATAAAATTGGCAGGGGAATTAATAATTCAATGCTCGTAAGTGGGTCTGTAGCCAAGGGAAAGTTTAACCGCAATTATTTAGCGCCTGTTGAAGGTAACCAGGGCCCCTACCGGTTACAGGGTGCTAATAACGAATTGTATTTTACCATATTGGCAGGCACAGAAAGAATATGGATGGATGGAGAACTGTTGCAAAGAGGCGAAGATCAGGATTATATTATCAACTACAATACTGCAGAACTTACATTTACTCCAAAGCGGATGATTACAAAGGATAAACGGATACAGGTAGAGTTTGAATATGCCGACAGAAATTTTCTCAACAGCAACCTCTATGTAAATGATGAAATTAATTTTAAGAATAAACTTATACTAAGCGTTGGAGCTTTTTCAAATCAGGACGCTAAAAACTCTTCTATCAATCAAACGCTGGATGATAAGCAAAAACAATTTTTGGCAGATGCTGGTGATGGCATTGATTCTGCATATTATCCTGGCGAAGTGAGAGATACATTTGCAACAGGGAAAATTATTTATAAAAAAATCGATACTGTTTATAACAATATTCATGATTCTGTTTTTGTGTATGATACTACCAACACCAATGTACTCTACAATGTTTCTTTTACTTACCTCGGCCCAGGGAAAGGTAATTATGTGCAACTGCTTAATGGAGCCAACGGCCGGGTGTTTAAATGGGTAGCACCGGATGCAAATGGGAATATGCTTGGCGACTGGAAACCGGTTATTTTATTAGTGTCTCCTAAAAAACTGCAGGTAGCAACCATTGCTGCTGAGTATGCTATCAACGCAAAAACAAAACTGAAGGCCGAGTTTGCAGCAAGCAGGTATGATATTAATCTCTTTTCATCAAAAGGAAAAGCTAATGATAATGGTACAGCAGCAAAATTGCAATTGAATAAAGATGATGCAGCGATAAAAATATTTAATAAGCCACTACTGCTGCAGGCAAATACAGGAATTGAATATGTTCAAAAAAGCTTTAAGCCACTGGAGCGTTTGAGAAATGTAGAGTTTAACAGGGACTGGGGGCTTCCATTTATAATAACTGCTGCTGATGAGAGGCTGATAAATGCAGGTGTGGGGGTGACAGATAAACAGGGAAACAGGCTTAAGTATGATATTGTAAACTACAACCGCAGCGATAATTATAATGGCTTTAAACACCAACTGCTTCTGGATGCAGAAGTACAAGGCTGGCGTTTCAGCAATAATATCAGCCTTAGCAAAATTAATATGACAGGCCAAAAGGGTTTTTACCTGCGGCCAACCATCAGTGTAAGCAAGCAGCTAAAGTCAATTAAAAATATTTCTATTGGTGGCAGCTATCTTGGTGAACATAATGAGTTGCTGAATACAATTTCTGATACACTTACTCCTTTCAGTTTTGCTTTTAATGTGTGGCAGGTATTTATAAAGTCAAATAATAGTAAGCTGAATAAGTGGAGCATTACTTATTTTACAAGAAGTGATTTTTATCCTGTGTCAAAAAAATTACAACAGGCAGACCGCAGCCAGAATATCGGCTTTACAACAGAGCTTTTAAAAAGTGAGAAGCACCAGTTTAAATTCAATACAACATACCGCAAACTGGAAATCATTAACCCAATGCTGACAAAGCAAAAGGCAGATGAAAGTTTATTGGGCAGGGCAGAGTATTATATAAATGAATGGAGTGGTTTTTTAACCGGTAATATTTTATACGAAGTGGGAGCCGGGCAGGAACAAAAAAGAGAATTTAGTTTTTTAGATGTACCGGCAGGCCAGGGAGAATACACTTGGAATGATTACAATAACAATGGCCTGAAAGAATTAAACGAATTTGAAATTGCTCTTTTCCAGGATCAGCGAAAGTATATACGTGTATTTACTCCAACCAATGAGTACATAAAAGCAAATTATGTGCAGTTTAATTACAGTGTTGAATTAAATCCAAAGGCAATTATTAATACTTCAAAAGCAAAGGGGTTGGTAAAATTTATTTCAAGAATCAGTACAGCTTCATCGTTGCAAATAAACAAAAAGGCGGTAGCAACAGGTAGTTTTGAATTCAATCCTTTTACAAAGGGATTGAATGATACTTCATTACTTGCACTCACTTCTTTTTTATCAAACACTTTTTTCTTTAACATGATAAATCCTGTATGGGGCTATTATGTAACACATGTTTTTAATAATAATAAATCTTTGCTTACTTATGGAGTGGAGAGCCACAAGCTTAACAACCTGTCTTTAAAACTGAGATGGAATATAAGCCGCAGTTTTGCCACTACTATTATTGCCCGTGCAAATACCAATGAGTTATATACACCCAAATTCAGCAACCGCAATTATCAAATAAAACAGAAAGTGCTTGAGCCTTCACTGAATTATATTAAAGGAACAAAGTTTAGGGTAACGCTTGGCTACAGCCTGGATGATAAAAGAAATGAAAGTGGTTTTTCTGAACACACTGTAAGTAATGCGCTAAACAGTGAAGTAAAATACAATGTACTTTCCAGCAGCAGCGTTACGGCAAAATTCAGCATGAATAATATACAATTTACTTATGCCAATGGGGGGGCACCAAATTCAACTGTGGGATATATTTTATTAAATGGCCTGCTGCCCGGCAAAAATTACTTGTGGAATATTGATTTTACCAAGCGTTTATCGGGCAATATTGAAATCAGTTTTCAGTACGACGGCAGGAAACCCGGAGAGGCAAGAACAGTACATATTGGCCGGGCCAGTGTACGGGCATTATTTTAAAAAATAAAAAACCTTAATTTTTTTGCTGGAAATATTATTGCCCTATATTTGCACTCCGATTTTGAAAAGGGAGTTTAGCTCAGTTGGTTTAGAGCATCTGCCTTACAAGCAGAGGGTCGGCGGTTCGACCCCGTCAACTCCCACAAAACCTCACAAGAACTTGTGAGGTTTTTTCTTTTATATAAAATCAGCTTATAGGGAGTTAAAATCTTAATTTAACTGTACTGCCGGCAGCCTGTAGTTTTGTGAATCATAAACAAACAACTCATCAATTTCCGATGTCCAGTATTTTTTTAAAGGGGATTTATTGAGATAGTTTGTTACTTCTTTTTTACTGTTGGCGTTGATAATTATCCAGCAACGTTGTGTTTCCATACTTACGCTGTAATAATCAATTACACCGCTTTCAATAAGGCTGTTGATATATGTTCTGTGCGATGGTACAAGGCTCATAAAGTCATTATCCATTTCAAAATGAATGGTTACCTGGTATTTAATATTTCCGGTGACGTCTAAATTTTCCATGGTACTATTTGATTTTCCCACTCTTTTTTATGAGGGGCGGTTATCTTAATATAGTTGTCAGTATATCCTTCCATCATACCGTTCTTGTCAGTAGTTTCAAAAAGCACTTTTCTTTCGTTGCCAATATGCTGGTTGGTAAAATATTGCATTTTCTGATAACTCAAATTACGTAATACTTTGTTTCTTTCATTTCTTATATGCACAGGTACCACCGGTTTTATTTCCAGTGCATGAGTATTGGCCCTTTCCGAATAGGTAAACACATGCAGGTACGAAATATCTATGGCGTGTAAAAAGTCAAATGTTTCTTTAAAATCTTCCTCCGTTTCGCCGGGAAATCCAACAATTACATCAACACCTACGCAGCAATGCGGCATCATGGTTTTGATAAGGCCAACACGTTCTGCATACAGCTCTCTTTTATACCGCCTTTTCATACTGCCCAAAATTTTATTGCTGCCACTTTGCAACGGGATATGAAAATGCGGCATAAACTTTTTACTGTTGCTTACGAATTCTATTATTTCATTCGTAAGCAGGTTGGGTTCAATAGAGGAGATGCGATAGCGTTCAATACCTTCTACTTTATCCAGCGCTTTTACCAAATCGAAAAAATTCTCTTCTTTCTTTTTTCCACCATGCATGCCTTTACCAAAATCACCAAGATTGATACCGGTAAGCACAATTTCTTTTGCACCTTTTGATGCAATATCAGTTACCATCTTCACTACATTATCAATACTGTCGCTCCGGCTTTTGCCCCTTGCCATTGGTATAGTGCAAAAGGAGCAATTGTAATCGCATCCGTCCTGCACTTTTAAAAATATCCTTGTTCTGTCGTTGATGGAATGTGAGGCAGTAAAAGTATTTACATCTTCAATATCGCAACTGCATATTTTAGCGCTGTCTCCTTTGGTAATTTCTTTTAAGTGCTGTGCAATGTTGAATTTTTCAGCAGCGCCCAATACTAAATCCACACCCGGTATCCCTGCTATCTCTTTTGGTTTTAGCTGTGCATAGCAGCCGGTTATTACCACCATTGCTTCCGGCGCTTTTCGCTGTATCCTTCTTACCAATTGCCTGCATTCTTTATCTGCATTATCAGTAACAGAGCAGGTGTTAATTACATACACATCTGCCACCTCATCAAAATCTTTTTTCTCAAACCCATCATTCTCAAGCAACCTGCCAATAGTGGAGGTTTCAGAAAAGTTGAGCTTGCAACCCAATGTATGCAGTGCCACAGTTTTTTTCATCGCCTGCAAAGATA
>CAZBTD010000015.1:0-45103 GCA_964494815.1 uncultured Ferruginibacter sp.
AGCTTACCAGGCACCTGACAAAGCTGTTTTGTTTTATGCAACTGATGATAATACAATTAATGAAACAATTGAGCAGCTAATTACCGACAATGGTTTTAATGCCGTTCATATTGGTAGTTTAAACCAATCGTTGCGTATAGAAGTGTTTGGCGATTTACATGAATTTGGTGCATTGGGCAAAGCCGTAACTAAAAAAGAAGCAATCGCAAAACTTTAAAAAAATAATTGTTTTACTTGTAAATAATAAATTTATGAATAACTCAAAAATAATTACATCCATCCTTTTGATTTTGGGATTATCATTTAGCGTTACTGCCCAAAATTTTAAAAAATTAACCCTTGCAAAACAAACCTTTCAGCTTCATAATGTAACAGGAGATATTATTAAGTTTCAGGGCAAAGATGTATTGAAGATTGAACGAGACCTAAAAGCACTTCCGTTTGACAGCACTAATGTTGAAGCAACAGTTGATGAGCCACACTACGCAAGGCTTGTTGGCTTGGATGATTTTGAAAACGGAACCATTGAGGTAAAAATGTATAGCCAAATTCAAACTCCCCCGCCATATTCAGGCGTTGCAGGATTTATAGGCGTATATTTCAAAATACAGGAAAACGATTCGGCTTTTGAGGGTATTTATGTACGACCAAAAGTTGGCAGAGTCGGCAATCAGCAATATAGAAATCATGCAGTTCAATATATTTCATATCCTCACTACAAATTTGACACATTGAGAAAGATAGCCCCGTTCAAATATGAAGGATCAGCGCCTGTAAGTTTAAATGAGTGGATTACCATGAGGATAGAAGTTAATGGCGAAACGGCAGAAATGTTTATCAACAATATGAAGTACTCCACTTTTATTGTTGACAAAATGCTCGGCAAAAATAAAAAAGGAGCAATCGGTTTGTATGTTGACATTGGGACGATAGGATACTTCAAAGATTTGAAAGTAACAAAGAGAGCTATGAAAGTAAAGCAGAAAGATGGCGAAAAAGTAAACAAGATTTAATTTCTCGACACAATTCAAAGTACTCTCCGGACAATGCACATGCCTACAACATTGGTATTGCTGCAAGTGGGGCTGGATATTGAAACATCAGCTATGTGCTACTATCAACAGTAGTTCGGGCTCGACGTTCAATGTTCAGCTTTTTGTTGTTAACTTCAACTTCAGTTTTTCAATTAGGCAGCGGTTCCAGGCTGGACGAACAATGAATTCCCCACCTGCAGCAATACCTGTCCGTTTGCTGCTACTTGTAGACACTCATACTCAACTTACATTTGTTTAAAACTAAACAGTGGACAAAAATTCAATACCCAATCTACAGATTAGAGAGAGTAAGTTTAATAAAAGAACTTATTATGATGGAAGTGTTTTTGTTGAATTACCTTATTGGCTTGGATATAGGGGTAACGATGAATGCACAGCAGTTATTAATGATGCAGGATTTTGTATAGGAATCAAAAATAGTGTGGAGCCAGGTGATGGCTTCAGTGCCAACCAGGGACAAGTTAATGCTTACTTTTTCCTTTTGGAAAATCATGAAACTTTAAAACAAAAGATTATTCAATCTTTAAAAAACTCTCTGCCTGATTTGCTTTTAAATGAGTATTCTTCCTTCGAGACTACTTATTTTCCTAAGTTGTCAGACTTGACACCTGAATTTGATTTTAAAAACTTTATTGGGCCTTCAAGTATCAATATTGAAAATGACATTAAAGATAATATCGCCTACGTAAGTTGGCACTTCTATTGTTTATGGGATACAGAACATGGCTTTGATGTCATTACACATGGCGACAGAATAATAGAAATTTCTCCCCAGTCGGATAAATTTATAATCCATGAAGATAATGGAACAGCAGAAGAGGTAAAAAAGAGTCTTGACAAGTATTTAAATAAAATAAATCAAAAGAAAAAGTGGTGGAAATTCTGGTAATATGTGCAAACTGAAATAAAAACAACCGGCATCTTTTAGCGATTGCGAAGCAGAGAAACGATTCCGTAAAACTGTTGCCCGGAAATTTTTTTATTTTTCCTGTATAATTTTTTATAAAAATTGAGAAAGTTAATTCTGGCTATGCAGGTGTCATTAGATGGCTTTATTGAAGGGCCTGATGGCGATATGTCGTGGCGGGCAAGTGATGACAGCGAAGAATGGAAAGATCTGTTTGAAATGTTAGAAACAGTTGATCTTTTTTTGCTTGGTGCAAAAATGTATCCTGGTTACCGTGACTATTGGCAAAAATGCCTGGCCAATCCGCAAAGCTGCTCACAAAACGAACTGGCCTATGCTAAGCTTGCACACAAATCTGCACATATTGTTTTCTCCAACACAATGGCAACTGCAGCCTGGGCAAATACAACTATCTGCCGTGGCGATGCAGCAGTGGAAATTGCCTATATTAAACAGCTACCCGGAAAAGACATTCACCTGGTTGGCGGAGCAAAACTGGCTGCAACAGTAATAGAAGCCGGGTTGGTGGATGAATACCGGCTGAACATTATTCCGGCAATTATTGGTAACGGAAAATCTTTTTTCCGGCAACAGCATGCTCGTTTCGATCTTGAACTCATCAGTACAAAAAGCCTTCCATCGGGTGCAGTAATTGCCAGGTATAAGGAGCGTCATAAAAAATAGAGGCTGGCCGCTAATACGACTTTGCTTTTACTGGCATTTAGGAAACAGCATCTTTATATGGCAAAGGTTGGAGGCAGAAGATATTTGTGCCGTTGCATCCTGTACTTTATTAGCCAATCATTTTGTTATCTTTATTCACAAAGGCAAATCAGTAAAATACATAACATTCATTTTACTGCATTTTTCATGGTTTTTATTAAATACGGTACTACAAAATAAACCAAATGAAAATTTTTATTTTACTGCTGTTAACTGCAAAAATAAACATAGCATTTGCACAAGAACAAAGCAATATAGATTCTGCAAAACAGGTACAGTATTTTCTTGCTGGCTTTTGGCAAGAGGACTCTGCACAAAACAAAATTGAATTTATACCTGTTGGCAATAGTATAAGGTTACTTGTGCCCGACGCATACACTTATGAATTTTTCGAAACAAATACTTTTCCATTAAAAGGTGGAACCATATCATGGCCGCCACATGATTGTGAAGTAAAAAAGATTAACGAACATTCTATTGCAATCACATTCACTCTTTTTGGCGGAAGCCCAATGCTGTCAACATACAAAAAGGTGGTGCAGTAACAGAACAAATCCATTAAGCCTAATTTACCTGTGCACATGCTTCACACAGCGGCAAACAACCAATTTTTAAAAATGCCGCTGGACATTTATCTTTCGCAAAAAACAAAAAATATGCAGCCAGAATTACTGAATGAACTAATAAAAAACCGCCGCTCTGTTTTTCCTGATCAATTTATTGCCGGTAAAAAAGTGGATGATGATATCATAAAACAAATTCTTATCAATGCCACCTGGGCGCCCAATCACGGCCAGGGTGAGCCGTGGCAGTTTACGGTGTTTACCGGCGATGGGTTAAAAACATTTGCAAATTTTCAGAGTGAATTGTACAAACAGGATGCAGGCGGCACTTTTAAAGAAGATAAATATGAAAAGATGAAACTGCAGCCGTTAAAAGCATCACATATTATTTCCCTGGCAACAAAACGCAGCACAAAAAAAAACATTCCTGAAATTGAGGACATTGAAGCGGTATCCTGTGCGGTACAAAACATTTATCTTACTGTAAATGCTTACGGTCTTGGTGGATACTGGACAACAGGCGGTGTTACTTACATCGAAAAAGCAAAATCATTTTTTGGTTTGGATGAAGAAGACAGGCTGCTTGGATTTTTTTACATCGGCCATATAGCCGTACCATCAACGGCGGCCAAAAGAGTATCAATAGCACAAAAAGTAAAATGGGTTACAGAGTAAGATCTCTATCTCCTGGAGGCACAGAGACACAAGGAATTTACTCTGTGCCTTTGTGCCTTTGTGAGAAACCTTTAATTTACTATCTTCCACTTTTACTCTCATCATGCAGCAAAAACAATACAGCATTTTTTCCCTTCCTGTCATCGTAGGCTCACTTGGCTTTTTTGTTGACATCTACGATTTGCTTTTATTCAACATTGTAAGAAAAAAAAGTTTTGAAGAGTTGGGCATTAAAGGCGATGCAATAAAAACATTAGGTGAAAACACATTGAACTGGCAAATGCTCGGCCTTGTTATTGGTGGCATTGCATGGGGCATTATGGGAGATAAAAAAGGAAGAAAGAGTGTGCTGTTTGGTTCGATACTGCTGTATTCGCTTGCCACATTTGCAAATGGTTTTGTGACAAATGTGGAGCAATACACCATCCTGCGTTTTATTGCAGCGCTTGGGCTTGCAGGCGAACTGGGCGCCAGCATCACACTCACCAGTGAAATGCTGCCAAAAGAAAAACGTGGCATTGCATCCGCTATTATTGCCACCAGTGGTGTAATGGGTTGCATAGCTGCTTATACTGTTTACAAATTAAGTGGTGAAGACTGGAGGCTTTGTTACTATATCGGCGGCGGCATGGGCATTGCATTGCTGTTTCTCCGTGCAGGCTTTTTAGAAAGCAAAATGTATGATGCGGTAAAAGCATCTGATGTTCAGGTAGGCAACTTCTTTATGTTCTTTACTAATAAAGACAGGTTTTACCGCTATTTCCGTGGCATACTGATTGGGTTGCCTGTATGGTATATTATTGGCGTATTGATTTCTTTCTCCAACGACTTTGCTGACGCATTTAAAATTAAAGGCTTTGACCAGCCCACTGCCTTGATGCTGCAATATGCAGCGCTTGCATTTGGCGATATGGGCGCCGGCATATTCAGCAATTATATTAAGAGCAGAAAAAAAACATTGATCATTTATTACATCATTACTGCAATCTTTATTTTTTTATTTTTTGCATTAAAAGGTGGTGGCAGTGCTTTCAATATGTATTTGCTTTGCATGGGCCTTGGTTTTGGCTCCGGCATTTCTGTTTTGTATATCACTATGAGTGCTGAACAATTTGGAACTAATTTACGGGCCACTGCTGCTATTTCTATTCCCAACATGGTACGTGGCTTTGTGATACCCATTATTTTTTTGTATAAATTTTTACGCAGCGATACTATTTTTAAAAATGATTTAACCGGCGCATGGGTCACCGGCCTTGTAGTGATGATTGTTGGTTTTATTGCTGTGCTCAACACCAAAGAAACGTTTGGAAAAGAACTTGATTTTACAGAATCATAGTGCAATGGCAAAAGCAATAAAAAAAGTTGTTGTGAAAAAAAAAGCGCCTGTAGCAAAAGAACTGACAGCAAAAATTTTTATTGAAAAATTAAACACTTTTCAAAGCGATGAAGAACTAAAAAAGATACAGCGCTATTTCAAAAGTGGCGAAGGACAATATGGGAAAGGCGATAGATTCATGGGAGTAAAAATGGGCAACCTCTTTACATTGGCAAAACAATTTGATGCCATGCCCATAACAGAACTGGAAAAATTATTGGAAAGCCCTGTACATGAAGTAAGGGCCGGCGCTGTAAGCATTATGGACAAAGCCAGCCGCAACAAAAAAATTACACCCGAAAGATTAAAAGATTTTTTCAACCTCTACATAAAAAGACACGACCGTATCAACAACTGGGATTTGGTTGACCTTGGCTGCCTGCATATGACGGGCAGTTATCTTTTTGATAAGCCAAGAAATATTTTATACAAACTGGCAAAGTCAAAAAATATGTGGGAAAGAAGAACAGCAATTGTAAGCACCTGTTATTTTATACGGCAGGGACAAACTGATGACACTTTTAAAATTGCAGAAGTACTGATAAATGATAAAGAAGATTTAGTGCATAAAGGCACAGGATGGATGCTCCGTTTTGCAGGCGCAAAAGACAAAAAAAGATTACTGGTTTTGCTTGATAAGTATGCCGCCACCATGCCCCGTACATTACTTCGTTATGCTATCGAACATTTTACGGTAAAAGAAAAAGCTTTCTACATGGGTTTAAAAAAAACAACTAAATAAATCTACACCGTAAAATTACCAACGGCTTCTCAAATTTTCCTCAACCCGTAAATTATCTGAATTGTACTGTGGCATTGGATTGTAACCATTGGAAAAAAAGTAATAAAACCACCTGCTGATAAAATGGTTGCTAAACGCTGCCATTTATTTACTTTTACAAACCTATGCTTCAACTCATTTCAAAAAGAACTTTTGTTTTATCGATAGCAATATTTCTTCTCTACCCGGCTATGCTATCGGCACAAAAAACAAATGACAGCCTTTTGGCCTCAGCAACATTGCAAAATGTAGTGAACTATGCCATCAAACACCAGCCATTAATTCAGCAGGCACAAATTGACGAAACGATTGTAAACAATACCATTAAAACAAAGTTAGCCGATTGGTTTCCGCAAGTAAATTTTAATTACAGCCTGCAGCATAATTTCCAGGTGCAGCAGGCAATCATTGGAGGAAACGCCGTAAGACTTGGTGTGGAAAATACTTCTGCCGCACAGTTTACTGCATCACAATTTTTATTTAACAGGGATGCTTTGCTGGCAATGCGTTCAAAAGGCGATGTGCTTACACAAGCCAAACAAACAACAGAAAGCAGGAAAATTGATGTGGCGACAAATGTGTCAAAGGCATTTTATGATGTGGTTGCCACCAAGCAGCAAATAAAGGTAGCAACAGAGAATATCAACCGCCTGGAAAAAAGTATTAACAATGCCTTTCAGCAATATAAAGCCGGGCTTGTTGATAAAACAGACTATAAAAGAGCCACCATTACGCTTAATAATACAAAAGCAATAAAGCAATCAAATGAAGAATTGCTGAAAGCAAAAATTGAATACCTGAAATATCTTATGGGTTATCCTGTGGAGGCTTCATTGGAATTGGTATTTGATACACTGCAGATGGAAAAAGAAATTTTATTTGACACCGCACAAAAAGCCAGTGTAAACAACCGCATTGAATACCGTTTACTGGAAACACAAAAAAAATTACAGGAAGCAAATGTGAAGTACAACAAATGGGCTTACCTGCCAAATGTTTCGCTCAACGGAGCATACAATCTTAATTATCTCAACAACGAAGTTGGCAAGTTGTACAGCAACAATCTTCCTAGTTCTTTTGCAGCCATCACTTTATCGTTTCCCATTTTCCAGGGCGGAAAAAGAAAATACAATATCTCCAATGCAGAATGGCAACTTAAAAGAACCCAATGGGATATCGAAACGCTTACTAATATTGTGAACACACAATATACCAATGCACTGGCTTTGTACAAAAGCAGTTTGGCAAACTATACTGCTTTAAAAGAAAATGTATCGCTGGCGCAGGAAGTGTATGATGTCATCAGCCTTCAATATAAAAATGGTATAAAAACATATATTGAAGTAATTGGAGCAGAAACTGACTTGCGTACATCGCAGATAAATTATTACAACGCCTTGTACCAGGTGATGGCGAGCAAGATAGATGTGCAGAAAGCTTTGGGGCAAGTGAGTTACTAAGCAAGAGACAAACGAAAAAGAAGGCAGGAATGAAAGTGTGTAGAAACAATCATAACATCAAATGAAATCACCATAAAAAACAATTTCATTAATTAATATGCTTTTGAATTTTATAAAAAAATATACTCCAGTAGCAGGTGTTGTTTTTATAGTTTCCTGCGGAAGTACTGACAAAAGCCAGCAACAGGGTCCGCTGCCTCCAACATTTGTAACAGTAGCTGATGTGCAAACCACCGATGCTGTTTACTACGATGAATATCCCGGAACAATCACTGCATTGAACCAAACAGAGTTGAGGGCCCAGGTTAGCGGCTATATTACGGGTATTTATTTCCAGGATGGACAAAAGGTAAGCAAAGGGCAGCGCCTCTATTCAATAGATGCACAGGTGTATAATGCCAATTACCAGCAATCATTAGCAAACCTGCAGGTGCAGGAAACTAATATGATGAAGGCGCAAAAAGATGCTGACCGCTATCATGAACTGGAAAAACATGATGCCATTGCCAAGCAACAGGTTGATTATGCTGATGCTGCCCTGGAAGCATCTAAAAGACAAGTGGCTGCCGCAAGAGCTGCCGTAAACAGCGTAAGGGCAAATGTAAATTTTTCCACCATTCTTGCCCCATTTAGTGGCACCATTGGTATATCAAATGTAAAAGTTGGCACTTCGGTAGTGGCGGGGCAATCTGTTTTAAATACGGTATCAACAGATAATCCCATCGCTGTTGATTTTGCTGTGGATCAAAAAGAGATTTACCGCTTTACACAACTGCAACAGCAAAAAGCCAATCCCAAAGACAGCAGCTTTATGATTGCTTTTGGCGCTGACGTGTACCCTTACCCCGGCAATATCAGCCTGATAGACCGTGCCGTGGATGCACAGACAGGCACTATAAAAACAAGGCTTGTTTTTCCAAACGAAAAAGGTTTATTAAAGCCAGGCATGAATACATCGGTGAGGGTAAAGAACAGTTCAGCACAGCAATCCATCATCATTCCTAATAAAGCAGTAAGTGAGCAGTTGGGTGAATTTTTTGTGTACGTAGTTGGCGACAGCAGTAAGGTAACACAGAAAAAAGTTTCACTGGGCAAACAGATGGGCAGTAGTATTATTGTGAGAGATGGATTGAAACAGGGAGATAAAATTGTAACAGAAGGCGTACAAAAATTAAGAGAAGGTGCTATAATAACCACCGTTCCTCCTAAAGCGCCGGAGACTAAAAAATAACACAGCAGAATAGTAATTAATGATAGCAGATACTTTTATAAAACGCCCCGTTACAGCTATTGTGATATCAATAGTTCTCGTATTGGTTGGCATCATAGCCATCACTACCCTGCCAGTGGCACAATACCCGGATATTACACCTCCAACTGTAAGTGTAACAGGTTTGTTTACCGGCGCTGATGCAGAAACAGTAGAGCAAACAACCACTACTGCCATGGAAACACAGATAAATGGCACACCGGGCATGACCTACATGAGCAGCAACAGTACCAGCAGCGGCGCCAGTAATATCAACGTAACATTTGAAGTAGGCACCAATGTGAACCTTGCAGCGTTGGATGTGCAGAACAGGGTAAGCATTGCACAACCTTCCCTGCCTGATGCCGTCAAAAGGCTTGGCATTACCGTTAGGAAGAGAAATCCAAGCATTATGGTGGCGCTGGCTTTTTATTCGCCCAATGGCACACATGATGCCACATTTATCGGCAACTATGTAAACATTTATATCAAAGATGCATTACAGCGTGTGAAAGGTGTGGGTGATATTGTGAGCCGTGCAGATGATTTTGGCATGCGGATATGGATGAACCCTGAAAAACTGGCTGCACTAAAACTTACACCGGCAGACATCATCAGGGTTTTAAACGAACAAAACCTGCAGGTGGCGGCAGGAACAGTTGGAGGCAATCCACAACCCGGCACACAAACATTTGAATACAGTGTACTCACCAACAGCCGCATTAATTCGCAGGAGCAATTTGAAAATATTGTGGTGAGAACCGTGTCTGGAACAAGCAATGCTGTTTACTTAAAAGATGTGGCAAGGGTGGAGCTGGGCAAATTTGATTATGGAAGTAATGCTTTTGTAAACGGCAAACCTGCTGCATTCGTCCTGATATACCAGGCACCCGGTGCCAATGCATTGGACACTTATGAAGGATTAAATAAAGCGCTTACAGAATTAAGAAAATCATTTCCAAAAGATATTGATTATTTAGTGCCGCTTGAAACCGTATCGGTGGTAAAAGTTTCTATCAAAGAGGTGCTGCACACATTGGTGGAAGCATTGCTGCTGGTGGTAATGGTGGTATTCTTATTTCTTCAAAACTGGCGGGCAACATTAATTCCAGTGCTGGCAATACCGGTTTCACTGATCGGCACTTTTATTTTCTTTATTCCTTTTGGCTTTACCATTAATACACTTACGTTATTTGCATTTGTACTTGCAATTGGCATTGTAGTGGATGATGCTATCGTTGTTGTGGAAGCAGTGCAGCACTATATCGATCATGAAAAACTATCACCGAAAGAAGCAACCAAAAAGGCAATGAAAGATATTTCGGGGCCGGTGATTGCAATAGCATTGATATTGGCTGCTGTATTTGTACCTGTTGGCTTCATTCCCGGTATTGTAGGAAGATTATACCAGCAGTTTGCCATTACTATTGCAGTATCAGTTATTATTTCTGCCTTTGTTGCATTGTCGCTCACACCTGCGTTATGCTCTGTTATGCTAAAACCTGCAAATGGAGAAAATGCAAAGAAAAATTTTCTTGATAAATTCTTCGCTGCATTCAACAGCCGCTTTAATAAAATATCACATTCATATACAAGAAGCGTGGGCAAATGGATAAAAGGCACACCTTATGTACTTGTGATGATGGTTTGCTTATTTGTCGGCTTATTCTTTCTTTTCAAAACAAAACCTTCAGGATTTTTACCAACAGAAGATGAAGGCCGTATGTTTGTTACATACGAAATGCCTGAAGCTGCTTCCACCACAAGAAGTGTTACACTATTGAAAGAAGTAATGAGCAGGATACAAAAATTGCCTGATGTAAGGGTTGTGGGTGGCCTTGCAGGATTCAATATCCTCAGTTTTTCTCAAAAATCAAATGTGGGTACTTTATTTGTAAACCTGCAACCATGGGAACAGCGTGAAGGAAAAGAACATCATGTACAGTCTGTAATTGCACAGATACAAAAAATTACAGCGGATGTAAAGGAAGCAAGGATACTTCCCATTTCGCCTCCTGCCATACCGGGACTTGGCGCCACATCTGGTTTTACATTTGAATTAAAGCAAACTACCAGCACAGATAATGTACAGCAGTTTGAAGCGGTGGCAAAAAACTTTTTAGCCGAAGTAAATAAGCGTCCTGAAATTGCGATGGCATTTACTTTCTTTAATGCCCGTACCCCTTCTTATAAAATTGATGTGGACAGGGATAAGGCAAAACAACTAGGGGTACAGTTGAATGATGTGTACAGTACTATGTCAACTTTATTGGGCAGCAGCTATGTAAATGATTTTAATTTATACGGAAGAAATTTCCGTGTGATGGCACAGGCTGACAGCAGCTACCGTTCTTCACTTGACAAGCTGGAAAAATTTTATGTAAGAAATGATGCCGGCAATATGATACCGCTAAGTTCATTGATTACGACCAAAATAACTGAAGCGCCATCATTGATAACGCACTACAACGTAAACAGGAATATAGAAATCAATGGCTCACCAAAACCAGGATTCAGCAGTGGACAAGCGATAGCAGCATTGCAGGAGGTAGCCAAGACACTGCCAGCTGGCTACAGCTACGAGTTTAGTGGCATGAGCGCCGAAGAAATAAAAGCAGGCAACAGCAACCTGGTAATATTTATGATTTCAATTGTGTTTGTGTTTTTATTTTTAGCCGCCTTGTATGAAAGCTGGAGCATTCCATTTTCTGTTTTGTTTGCGGTACCCATTGGCGCTTTTGGTTCTATACTAACGCTGACACTGCTCCCAAATCTTACAAATAATGTTTATGCTCAAATTGGTTTGATAACATTAATTGGCTTGGCTGCAAAGAATGCCATATTGATTGTTGAGTTTGCCAAAGAACGTGTGGACAGAGGCATTGATATTGTGCATGCAACTTTACAGGCAGTACAATTACGCCTTCGGCCAATTATAATGACATCGCTGGCATTTATACTTGGCGTGCTGCCACTGGCATTTGCAAGCGGTGCTGCGGCAGAAAGCAGGAAGACTATTGGATGGACGGTATTTGGAGGTATGTTGGCCGCCACCACATTGGCCATCTTTGTAGTGCCGGTATTGTTTGCCCTGATAACTAAAATAAGTTACGGAAGAAAACTAAAGCGTTTGCAAAAGCAACATGAGGAAGAAGCAAAGATTGATGAAACGATTATCAATAAACTGAGTTAAATATTCATACCAATTTTAAAAGTGCAGGTAATTCAACCTGCCTTTTTTTATTGTACAGAAAGGTTTCCTGTAATCCTGAATTTTTTATTTGACACTACAAATAAACTGGCCGCAGAAGAAACAGTTTGGTTTACATTCAATACACATTCGCCATTAGCTAAAGGATAAATTACAATTTGATCACCAGCAGGCAACACAGTGGGAGGAATAATGCCATTGGCCCAGTTAGCTGCAATATTCCAGTTGCCGTTGCCGATAAATGTATATGTTGTTGGAGCGGTACTGTTGCACATCACATAGTTCAATCGTTGCCAGATATTATCACATAACAAAAAAGGCACTTCACCTTCATTGGCATTGCCCATTCTTACAACCACCAAACCTTTTGATGGAGCAATACTTACAATTTGCCCATTCTTTCCAATGGCTGCATACATATCTGCAGGTGCGGCCGGAGCATAAGAACCAGGAAAAACTATTTGAGATGAAGGTATCATATAAGAACCATTACCATTAAGCCAGGTGAGATAACCATAAGCATAATTCAATTGCTGCGATGCATTCAACATATTGTCAATATAAACAGAATCATGAAGCAGTGTATCCATATTCCACACACAATTATTTTGCAATAACAAACCAAACCTTGCCATGCTCCTTGGTTTGCTGTAATACACATTATCATAATCAACCGTTACCCATAATCCTGTCATTCCTGTTTTTGTTTTGAGAGCTGATTGTGTATATACATTTATATTTTGGGCAGTGGCAGTTGTAATTACTTTTTCAAGCAAAGTGTATGGCGCATTATGATAGGCCCATCTTGTTCCGGCAGGCGCTTTATAAATGAGGCAGGCAGCATCGGTACAATGATTATCACTTACACCATCATCAAGCCCTGTTGTCATAGTAAGTTGATGCCGGATTGAGATGCTGTCTTCCTGCTGCCTTGTGCAGTTCGTCCAGCCAATTCCCAGGTATTTTGATGAGGTATCTTTTAATGATAAATAATTTTGCTCCTGTGCTTTACCAATTAAAAAAGAAGTGATGGTTTTTCCTGCAGATGCCCAATACCATAAACTATCCTGTGTAAAAGTGCCAAAATATTTTTCCAGCACTATCTTTCCATCTTTTAAAACAATAAATGCTTTGGAGTTAGCCTGCTCAAGATAATTGTATAATGAATCAATTCTTTCAGGGCACCATCCTAATGATGCAGGGGAAATAGTATCCCATGCGTTTCCGAGTAAAGGAGGGAAATAAAGGGATTGAGATTTTGATTGCAGTGAAATGAAAAATAATAATACTGGTAATAGTTTCCTCATTAACTAAAGTTAGTTTGAAAGGCTTAGACTTTTTTCTACAAATGGTTTAATAACAGTTTTAATTTTTAAGCAGTAAATCCAGGGAATCTTTCACAACCTCATAAACCCTATCAAGTTCCTTCCCAGTAATACAATATGGCGGCATGATGTAAACAACATTGCCCAAAGGACGTAGAAAAATTCCTTTACTCAAATAAAATTGATAAGCCGCTAACTGAATGTTATTGAAATAAGAACTGCTTTCTTTTGTGTTTAATTCAACGGCAAGGATGGTTCCCTTTTGCCTTACTTCCCTAATACAGGAATTATTTTTTAAAGTATCAGCAAAGTTTTTATGAGAAGATGAAATACACTGTATTTGCCGCTGGCATTTATCACTCATCAATATTTCCATACTTGCATTGGCTGCCGCACACGCCAATGGATTGGCTGTGTATGAATGTCCGTGAAAAAATGTTTTCATTTTATCATCTGCATAAAACGTATCAAATATTTTTTGTGAACAGATTGTAACACCCAACGGCATAAAACCACCGGTTATGCCTTTGCTCAGGCAAATAATATCCGGCATGTTGTTTACATATTCAATTGCAAAGTTTTTGCCTGTTCTTCCAAAACCCGTCATCACTTCATCAGCTATACAAATGATATTATTTTCATTTGCCAAAGCAATCAATTCATCTAAATAATTTGCTTCATACATCAGCATCCCGGCAGCACCTTGTACCAATGGCTCAAAAATAAATGCTGCAACATTTTCGTCTTTTGCTATAGAAGCAAATTGACTTTTTACAGACTCAATATTTTTTTCATTGGGTAATGGCAATCTTTTTACCTCAAATAAAAATGGATTGAAAGCAGCATTGAAAGCATTTCTTTCTGCTACACTCATGGCACCGAACGTGTCACCATGATAAGCATTTTCAAATGCAATGATGGTTGTTTTAGCAATGCCTTTGTTGTACCAATATTGAATGGCCATTTTCAATGCCACTTCAACAGAAGTAGAGCCATCATCACTAAAAAAAACTTTAGAAAAATTATCGGGCAATATACTGATGAGTTTTTTACTTAACTCAATTGCCGGTGTGTGAGTGAATCCTGCAAAAATTACATGCTCCAATATTTTTGCCTGTTCTGCAATGGCATTGGCAATTGTTTCATTGCAATGCCCATGTATATTTACCCACCAGCTTGAAATAGCATCTATATATTCCTTTCCATCAGCAGTATATAAAGTGCAGTCTTTGGCTTTAACAACATGCAGCGGCGCTGCAGCCGTTTTCATTTGCGTAAAAGGATACCAAATATGTTTATCGTCCATGTTTACAAATGTATGGAAACAGTTTTTGCAAAATCTGCAATTACAGCTGGTGTTATTTTTTCAAACTGGGGAATTGAAAACAGCAAAGGAAGTTTTGTGTATTGTAAAATAAATCCTCTTGTGGATACAAATTCTCTTCCAACAAAAGCTATTCCTTTTACATTAATGTTTCTTTTTTTTAGTGCTTCTACGGTAAGTAATGTATGATTGATACTGCCGAGATAATTATTACTTACAACAACAACAGGCAAATTGAACTGTTGCATCAAATCAATATTCAAAAAATTATTTGCTAAAGGGCTCATGATGCCACCGGCTGTTTCAATCACCAGTTGATTATTGGTTTGCGGAAAACTAAAATCTGTTGTTTTGATTTCCACTCCATCGAGTTCAGCAGCATAATGAGGGGAAGCTGGCATTGTAAGCTTATATCTTTCCGGGTGAACAACACAACTTGGGTTAGTAACATTTTTTTGAATGAAAATACTATCTGTATTTTCCAGTTCACCGGCTTGTACTGGTTTCCAGTAATCATATCCAAGCGACTGGCAGATGACTGCGGAGCAAACTGTTTTGCCAATGCCTGTGTGAATACCTGCGACAAGAATACTCATGATTGTTTATTTCTATGCAAAGAAACAAACAATCATTGATTGAATGTTTTAATTTCTTTCACAAGGCTGTCGATTTGAGATGCAGTATTAAAGCTGTGAATACAAATTCTTATCCGTTCCTTCCCTACCGGAACAGTGGGTGATAAAATAGGACGTACGAAAAACCCTTTATCAAATAAATGGGTAGCTAATGCTTTTGTTTTAAAATTATCGCCTACCAATATACCTTGTATCGGCGAATGACTTTCAATAAAACCAATTGATTTCACTTCACTTATTTTCTTTCTGAAATATTCAACTAATTCATACAACTTATTTCTATCTGCTGTCGGTAACAAACTATACGTTTTTTGTATCAGCAAATAATTATGCGGTGGCAATGCAGTAGTAAAAATAAAACTCCTTGCCTGGTTCAATAAAAAATTACGCAGCACATTGCTGCCTGTAACAACAGCGCCATGCAAGCCAAGTGCTTTGCCAAATGTGTGCACCACTGCATACACTTCATTTTGCAAATTGTATTTACAAACAAGTCCATCGCCTTTATCCCCATATACACCTGTAGCATGTGCTTCATCCACTATCAACAGTGCATCATATTTTTTACAAACAGCAGCTATTTCTTTTAATGGCGCTTCATCACCATCCATTGAATAGATTGATTCAACAGCAACAATTTTTTTCCCGGTTGCAGTAAGCATTTTTTTTTCTAAGTCAGCAATATCATTGTGTCTAAACCGAAGACGGTTGGCATAGCTTAATCTCATTCCATCAATTATACTTGCATGAATGTATTCATCAGAAATAAATGTATCGCCTTTAGCAGCAATGCTGCTAAATAAACCAACATTGGCCATGTAGCCCGTATTAAAAATCAATGCTGCTTCCCTCCTATGAAAATTTGCGATGAGTTGTTCTGTTTCTTCAGCTAATTGAGAATTACCTGTTATAGAGCGGCTGCCTGTAGAGCCAGATGGTAATTCGCTTTTGTCAAGCGTAAACAAGCCGCTTTTTGCAAAACCAAAATAATCATTGCTGCTGAAATCGATTTTATCATCAGCATATACTAATGAACGCAATGTACCTATGGCTTTTTTTTCATCAAGCTTTTGTTGTAAGTAAGCATCAAATTGATGGTTGGTATTCACAAACGAGTATTAATGTAAAGGTCGACCACTTTTTGAAAATGGTCGACCTTATAAATATTGTTTTTAAGCCATTGCTTTTTCTTCTACATCTTTAAATGCTTTACGGGGAGTTAACCCAAGCATTTTAAACATCTGCATATCTGTATCAAAATCAGGATTAGGTGTAGTTAATAATTTTTCTCCTGCAAAAATAGAATTGGCACCAGCCATAAAACACAATGCCTGTTCTGCTACTGTCATTTCATTTCTTCCGGCGCTTAGGCGTACTACACTTTTCGGCATCAGTATTCTTGCAGTTGCAATCATACGGAGCATTTCGTCAATGCCAATGCGTTCATTATTTTCTAATGGTGTTCCTTTTACCGCTACCAATGCATTGATGGGAACTGAATCAGGATGCTGCTCCATTGTACTCAATGTATGCAGCATCTTCATCCTGTCAGCATCTGTTTCTCCCAAACCAACAATGCCACCGCAACAAACACTCAACTTAGCTTTACGAACATTGTTCAGCGTATTCAGCCTGTCTTCAAATGTTCTTGTAGTAATAATGTTGCCATAGTTTTCACTGCTGGTATCAATATTATGATTGTATGCAAAGCAACCGGCTTCTTTTAAGCGTTCTGCCTGTTCGTATGTGAGCATACCGAGTGTGCAGCAAACTTCCAGGCCCATATCATTTACTTCACTCACCATTTCAAGCACACGGTCAAAGTCTTTATTGTCCCTTACTTCCCTCCATGCAGCTCCCATACATAATCTTGATGCACCGTTGGCTTTTGCAACAGATGCTCTTTCCTTCACTTTTTCTACAGTCATTAATGGCTCCACTTCCACATCGGTATGATAACGGGCTGCTTGCGGACAGTAAGCACAATCCTCTTTGCATCCACCTGTTTTTATAGAAATCAAACTGCTTATCTGCACTTCGGAGTATGCTTTATTCTGGCGGTGTACAGTAGCGGCTTCAAATATTAAATCCAGTAAAGGCCGGTTGTATATTTCCTGTATTTCTTCTAAGGTCCAGTTATTTCTTACTGTCATAAGGAATTAGTTTTTACAAATATAAGATGCCTTTGTTCTTATAGAAAGTTGACAATTGAACATTGATTATCGAGTATTTTTTGTTAATCGTAAAAACATTCAATTAATAAGATTCCCCTTCATTTGGAAAATCCCTGCTCTTTACGTCTTTTACATATTGCTGAATAGCTCCTGTTATCTGTTCATCCAGGTTCAAATAGCGCCGGAGAAAACGAGGTTTAAATTCTGTATTGATGCCCAGCATATCATGCATCACCAATACCTGTCCATCGCAATGGCCGCCTGCACCAATACCAATGGTTGGTATCGTAAGGCTTTCACTTACTTCTTTTGCTAATGCAGCAGGAATTTTTTCAAGCACTATTGCAAAGCAACCTGCTTCCTGCAACAACAAAGCATCTTTTCTTAATTTGTTTGCTTCTTCTTCTTCTGTTGCTCTCACTACATAAGTACCAAATTTATTTATTGATTGTGGAGTCAATCCCAAATGCCCCATCACAGGAATACCGGCACTCACAATTTTTTTTACAGAGTCAATTACTTCTTCGCCGCCTTCTAATTTTACCGTATGCCCACCGCTCTCTTTCATAATGCGGATGGCGCTTGCTAAAGCTATTTCTGAATTGCTTTGATAATAACCAAAAGGAATGTCAACTACTATCAACGACCTTTCCCTGGCTCTTACCACACTTTGTGCATGGTATATCATTTGGTCGAGTGTGATGGGCAATGTGGTGGTGTGGCCGGCCATCACATTACTGGCGCTGTCGCCAACTAAAATAATATCAATCCCTGCAGCATCAAACAGTTTAGCAAAAGAAAAATCATAGGCCGTTATCATGGAGATTTTTTCCCCGGCGGCTTTCATTTTCTGTATGGTGTTGGTGGTAACTTTTTTGTATTCTTTTTCGGGAGCCATAGCAATTAGTTTAATTGTTGAGTGGAGAGTAATGGCCCTGCATTAGAATAAAACAATACTCAGAAACAGGTGGTAAATGTAGAAAAGATTTTGAAAAAACAAAAGATCTAAAAAAAGAGTTTTCTACTGTTTTAAGAACATCTAAAAAAGCTTTGGTCGCCAGCTTTTAAAAGGAAAGCTATTGGTTAGGTATTACCTTTAACCTCTTCCCACAAATGCTTCACCAACCCGTCTGCAAGTCCAATCTTGGGTACATATATTTCTTCAGCATTGGCCCAACGCATTACATTGATGTAGATTAAAAGAGCCGGCACAATCACATCGGCCCTGTCTTCCCGGAGGGAATATTTCACAATCCGTTCAGCAAGTGGCACACTATTTAATTCTTTATGGTAGTCACGGAGCAGTTCAAGGTTCAGAGGTTTGCCATCTTTCTTTTTGCTCATGCTGAAAACTTTGTTGATGTTTCCGCCGGTGCCAATAGCTACCACTTCTTTATGCCCTTTTGTAACAGCACGGATGGTGTCTTTCATATCATCCCATTCTTTTTCAGTTACCATATTTTTTAATAATCGTATGGTGCCAATGTTGAAAGATTTTTTATAAATCAAAATACCATTGCTGAAAAAAGAAAGTTCGGTACTGCCGCCACCCACATCAATATAGAGATAGCTGTGATCTTTATCCATTGTTTCGGCCACATGGTTTTCATAAATAAGGTTGGCCTCCAAATCGCCGCTGATAATTTCAATCTGCATTTCTGCTTCAAGCCTTACCTTACGGATAATATCAGCAGCATTTCTTGCATCCCTCATAGCGCTGGTGGCACAAGCTTTTATATGCTGTACATCATAAGCATTGCACAAATGCTTAAATGCTTTCATTGTTTGCAGCATCATCCCAATTTTTTGTTTAGAAATAACAGATTGCTCAAACACATCAAAGCCCAGGCGCAACGGCACCCTCACCAGGTTAAGCTTATTAAAGAGTGTATTACCTGCTGCATCTTTTGTTACTTCCGTAATCAAAAGCCTTGCAGCATTGCTGCCTATATCTATTGCTGCCAGTCGCACTATAATAATCGAGTTGGTTACAAACAAAGATAGGTTTGTAAAACACTTGCTGCCTAAAGAAAACTATCGCTAAAACTTATGTGGATAATTTGCGGAATAAGTAATTGTAAACTTCCACCTGCGAACGCACTTTTTTTGTATTGCGTGGGTTGATATAAATATTAGTGAGTTCGTTATCGAGGCGGCGGGCCTTGATGTTGTCCCTTAATTGTATTGTCAAAATATCTTTAAGCTCCTGCTGTATTCCCTTTTCAAAAATGGGGCATGCAGCTTCAATGCGGTGGTCGATGTTACGCACCATCCAGTCAGCAGAAGAAATAAACGTTTTTTCTTTTCCACCATTGTGAAATATCATTACTCTTGCATGTTCCAGGTATTCATCCACAATGCTGATGGCTTGCACAGGAATTTTAAATTTGCTGTTTTCTGTAAGCATACAAAAGATGCCACGTATCACCATCTTCAGTTCCACCCCGGCCCTGGCAGCTTCATTTAATTTTGCAATTAAAGCTTCGTCGCTCAGCGAATTTAATTTAAGTGTGATGGCGGCCTCTTTTCCAGCCTTAGCTGTTTTTATTTCTTTATCAATTAACAGCATTAGTTGCTTACGCATCAGCACCGGGCTTACCATAAGTGTTTTGCAGGAGCGTAAAACCTTAATTCTTGTTTTTGGCTGTTCCAGGTAATGAAACATCCTGTTTACATCAGCCATAATGTTCCTGTCGGAGGTAAGCAGGCAATGGTCGCCATAAATTTTTGATGTGCTTTCGTTCAGGTTGCCGGTACTCACAAAACCATAGTGAGTGGTTTGTTTGTTCACCACTTTTTTTATGAGACAAATCTTGGCATGCACTTTCATATTGTTTACGCCAATAAGTACTTTCACACCGGCTTCTTCCAGTTCATCTTTCCATTCAAGGTTTGCTTCTTCATCAAATCTTGCTCTTAATTCTATCACCACTGTTACATGCTTGCCATTGCGTACAGCATTGGTCAATGCATTAATGATTTTAGAACGGGATGCCAGGCGATAGCAGGTAATTTTTATTTGTGTCACATCTGGGTCAATGGCTGCTTCCCTCAATAAATCTATCACACTATCAAAAGAGTGATAAGGAAAATTGAGCAGCACATCTTTTTGCAGCACCACATCTGTAACCCTTGTAAAATTTTTCAGTAATGGGTGTACAAATGGCCTTTTCCTTGGGTTCTTTTGAGAGAACACTGCATCAGGAAAATTCATAAAGTCTTTAAAGTTGTGTATCCTGCCACCAGGTATCAGGTTATCTTTTTGAGTTAAGCCAAGCCGCTTTACAAGATAAGTGAGCAATGATGGATCTATGTCTTTATCATAAACAAAACGCACCGTTTTTCCTTTCTTGCGGTTCTTAAGGCCCTTCTCAATTTTTTGAATTAACGAAGTGGAGATGTCATTATCAATATCAATTTCGGCATCTCTTGTTACCTTAATAATGTGGGATGAAAAAGTATCGTAACCAAAAAAAGAAAAGATATAAGGAAGACAATGGCGGATAATGTCTTCCAGCAAAATAATAACATGCTGCCCGTGCTTTGATGGCAAAATAATAAAACGGGGCAGCCTGCGTGCCGGCACACTTACCAAAGCAAAGCGTTGTGGAATGGTTTTATCTTTTTTGCTGAGCTTGCAGGCAAGATAAATGCTTTTGTCGCTCAGCACAGGGAAGTGCTGAATGTTTTCAATCATCAGCGGCACCACATTGCTTCTTATTTCTTCATCAAAATAATTAATGATAAATTTTTTCTGTTCCCTGTTTAGCTGTGTCTCATTTACCAGGAAAATTTTATGCTTTTTCAGTTCTTTAAAAATATCATTCCAGGTGCGTTCAAATTCTTTTTGCTGTTCCAGCACAATATCCTGTATTTGTTCCAGTATCAGTTGTGGCTGCATTTCCAGGTGCATATTTGCTTTTTTGCCTACCTCTATCATGCGCTGCAGTGTAGCTACCCTCACCCGGAAAAACTCATCCAAATTGTTGGAAAAAATACCGAGGAATTTTATTCTTTCTTTTAAAGGCACAGTATCATCAGCTGCCTCCTGGAGCACCCGGTGGTTGAAAGAGAGCCAGCTTATATCACGGACGATGGTTTTAGGTTTGTGCATAATGAACCGCAATATATAGGCATTATCATTATGTCAATGTTAAGTTTTTGTACAGTTGCAAACGCCTCAAGCATTGAAAATAAAGCTCCTACAGTTTAAACAAATAATCATTTTCGATAAGACATCCATCTTTTCCACAGTGTCGTTTTTAACCAATAAATCACCAAAAAATACGTTAGTACACTAATAAGTGGATAAAAACAAACGGGAAACTAAACTGCAAAAAAGAAAGGCATAATTTTTTCTTAATTGTACTGCTTTAAAGTAAACCAAACAGTTTTTTCCACCTTCCCTAATCCTCACCTTACAGAAAACAACATGCCTGGTGTAATACAATTTTAACCGGGCAACTATAGCGTTATTAAAAGCATCTGGCAAAGATTAAAAGGCTAACTTTGCCGACTTAATAAATTGGGCCCTGGAAAAGCACAATTAAGCTAAAGATTAAACCAAAGAAAACTATTAATAAATGCCATTATAAGCAAGGGTGGTGTTTTTTATAAAAATCCAATAGAGTGAAATTTTTTGCAGGAATCGTGTTGTTTATAGCACTGCCGTTTTTGTTGCAGGGGCAATGCCCTGTAATTAATACGGCGATGATAAACGCTTGCGCCCAGCCGCCATCAACCGCTGAAGGAATTAATGAATTTGTTTATTTCACTACTACATCAGCAGCTACTGCTGGCAATTACACTTTGTCTTACGGTGTGGCCAATCCTCCATTAGGTGGCGGCACCACTAACACACTTTCGGGTGCTAATGCGGTTCCCCAAAATGGCCCGGGCAGTTTAATTTCTTCTAATGGCTGCACCATCACCTATGTAACTTCACCCGCTACCGCAATACCTGCAGGCAGCGGTGTAATATTAATTCCGTCAAACTTCGACAACGTTTATGACTTAACTGGCATTTGTACCGGCTCCACTTTATATGCAATTCTTGTGGACATTACCGCAGCACCAAGCAATACCTGGAATGGAGGTGGCACATTTGCCAACAGCAGCGGTGCAAGCCCGAGGTACTTGCAAATTTCTAACGGTGCCAGCAACTGTGCATCTAATATTGTTACATATAGTGGTAATGGATGGCCTTCCAATACGGATGGCAACTCTGTATGGTGGGGTGGCAGCGGCGGCACTTATCAAAATAATGGCTGCAGTTTTATAAAACCTCCAAAGCCTACAGTTACACCTTCTGCCATTGCTGCCGTGTGTGAACACAGCACTTCTGCGTCAATGCCTTTTACAACTACGGGCAACCCCAATCAATATAGCATTGACTGGGATAATGCAGCCAATGCAGCAGGTATTGCTGATGTAAATGCAGCAACATTAACAGTATCACCACTTTCAATTGCATTGCCATCAACCGCACCAGCTGGCACTTATTCAGGTTCACTAACAGTAATCAACAGCCTTACTCCTGATACCAGTGTGGCACAAAATATTTCTGTTACCATAACTCCTGCACCAATAATAACAGTACAACCTTCCACTACTGTTCAAAATATTTGTCAAAACGGCCCGGTAACACCACTCAGCGTTACTGCCACTGCTGGCAGTGGAACTATTACAGGTTATCAATGGTATATTACTACTAATAACAACAATACCTCGGGTGCAGCAATACCGTTTGCAACCTCATCATCCTATACGCCTTCATCAGCAAATATTGGAACGCTTTATTTTTATTGCAGGGTTACCAACAGCAACGGATGCATCACTACTTCGGATGTATCAGGCGCTTTAATTGTGAGTCCAAATATTGCAACCCCTACTGCCTCTGCCACTCAACAACCAACTTGTACAGTACCAACTGGCACTATCGTTGTTACAGCCCCAACAGGAGCTAATATTCAATACAGTGTTAATGGCGCTGCCGGCCCTTACCAGGTTTCAGGAACATTCACCGGCCTTGCACCCAATACCTCTTATAGTGTTACTGCTAAAAATGTTGTTACAGGATGTGTATCGCCTGTAAGAAGCGTTACGATAAACGCTGTACCACCCGGCCCAACAGGAGTTGCTGCAACAGCAACGCAACAACCTACCTGTGCTTTGCCAACTGGTACTATTACCGTATCAGCTCCGCTTGGTGCAAACTATGAGTATAGTGTTGGTGGTAGTTATCAATCTACGCTTGTATTTTCAGGATTGACAAATGGGACAATTTATAATGTAACAGTACGGGATATAAATACTGGTTGTATTTCCAACCCACTGCCGGTAACCATTAACCCAATTGCCGGAGCACCTGCAATACCCAGTATTACAGCCGTGCAAACAAGTTGTAATAATGCAACAGGCAGCATTACTATTACAGCACCGCTTAACAGCAATTATGAATATAGTATTGGCGGAAGTTATCAGCCAGCTGTATTATTTAATGGTTTACTGCCGGCCACCAGTTACCAGGTAACGGTAAGAGACATTATCACAGGTTGTATATCAGCACCATTAGATACATCAATGGATGCAATACCAACACTTGTGCCACCAGCAATTTCAACACCACTTATATCGTATTGTCAAAATACACCTGCCACAATATTAAGTGCCACGGCTACGGTAGCCGGCGCTTCTTTACAATGGTATAATTCATTAACTGGCGGTACAGCATCAGCTACCGCACCTACACCAATAACAACAACGACAGGTGTATTCAAATTTTATGTAAGCCAAAAAGTTGGTTCCTGCGAAAGCAGCAGGGATTCGATAACTGTTACTATTAACCCAACACCTGCATTGCCAAACACAACAGGCAACACAACAACTTACTGTGAAAATGCAACAGCAACTTCTCTTACAGCCACTGGCACCAATCTTCAATGGTATGATGTTGCTGCAGGTGGAGCCCCTTTGCCAGGTGGTGCACCCACCCCATCTACTTTTGTGACTGGTACGGTAACTTACTACGTAACGCAAACGCTAAATGGCTGCGAAAGCGGAAGAGCCCCGATAACTATTACAATTAATCCAACACCTGCCGCACCAACTGTTACTACTCCAGTACAATTTTGTCAAAATAGCCCTGGTGGAACTTTAAGTGCCACTGGAAGTAATTTATTATGGTATAATCAACCACTTGGTGGCACAGGATCACCAACAGCGCCAGTTATTTCAACCACCAATACAGGCAGTTCGTTTTACTATGTGTCACAAACAATAAACGGCTGTGAAAGTGGAAGAGATCTAATAACTGCTACCGTGGTAGCTGTGCCTACGCCACCCATAACAGCGCCTGTTGATTACTGCCTTAATGCTGTGGCCAGCCCATTGACGGCGAATGGCATTAACCTGCAATGGTACACAACACTCAATTCAATTACTGCATTGCCTACTGCTCCTACTCCACTTACAACTACTGCAGGCAGTATAAAATATTATGTAAGCCAGCTTATCAACACTTGCGAAAGCAGAAGGGATTCGGTGCTGGTTACTATTAAGCCTATTTCACCTGCACCCATTGTTATAAGTCCACTGGAATTTTGTCAAAATACAGTTGCCCCACAACTAACAGCAACTGGCGTTAACCTGCAATGGTATGACGCTGCTAATGGAGGTACAGGTTCGTCAACAGCACCAATACCGGCTACCACTACCCCAGGCACTACTTTCTTTTATGTAACTCAAAACAGTACCGGCTGCGAAAGCTCTCCCCGTACTGCTATTACAGTAACTGTAAAAGTTACCAGCACAGCGGTTGCAGGTTTTCATTATACCAAAGACACTGCATGCCTTAACGGAATGAACCCTGTGCCGGCATATGATCTTGGTTTTACAAATGGTGGCATATTTACCGTATCGCCTGCAGGATTAAATATAGATGCAGCTACTGGTGTTATCAACCTGGCTGCAAGCGGAGTAGGCAGCTATAAAATAACTTATACTTACAATACAACAGGCTGTGTTAATGGAAACAGTGCAGAAGACAGTATAGTGCTTGCTGATGCTGTTCCTACTAATATTATTTTTTCATATGCTTCACCTGTTTGCAAAGATGCTACTCCGGTGATGCCGCAAACACAGGCGAACTTTACCCCTGGTGGTTTATTTACTTCTAACCCTGGTTTGTCTTTAAATGAAAATACTGGCGAAGTAAATGTAAGCAACAGCTTACCAGGCAACTACCAGGTTACATACAGCTTGCCCGAAGTTGGCTGCAGGCTTGCCACCAGCAGGTTTTCTTTTATCAATATTACAGATACGTCTTCTCCAGTTACAGCATTTAACTACAGCAGTACAGATATATGTCTTACCGGAGGTGCTGTAAATCCAACCATAACAAAAGCCCCTGGCTTTACCAATGGCGGAACATTTACTGCCACACCTACGGGACTTAGCATTAACAGTACAACAGGAGACATCAATATTGGGCTAAGCGTACCCGGTATTTACATGGTTAAATATAGTGTTCCTGCACTAGGCTGCCGCTTTGCCCGTGCAGACAGTCTTGTATTCAGGTTAAGAACCTTTGGCAACCCGGTTACAAACTTTTCATATTTCAGTCCGGTATGCAAAGGAGATAATAATGCCATTGCAGTAACTGATCCTTTGTTTACAACTGGTGGCATATTTACTTCTACCGCAGGGTTGGTTGTGGATGCCAGCAGTGGTGCTGTTGATTTAAGACAAAGCGTGGCCGGACCTTATACAGTTAGGTATGATGTGCCTGCAGGCGTATGTAACCCTACAGGTTTTGGTACTGCAGACATTACAATTTTAGCATTGCCAGATCCACCAGCAGTTACTTCGGGCAGCATTTGCGGACAAGGAACAATTGATTTAACTGCCTCTGCCTTGGGTACAATAAGCTGGTACACTGAGCCAGGGAAAATAAATCAGGTAAATGTTGGGAATACATTTAGTGTTTTTGCAGATCAAACAACTGCATATTATGTAACTAATACAGTAGGAACTTGTGAGAGCGAACCGTCAATAGCTAATGCATTTGTAAGCCCTGTTCCGGCAGAACCATTTATTGGGAAAGATACTTTCATGTGCACAGAAGACAGGATTGTTTTAAATGCCGGCGCTTATAATACTTATTTATGGCAGGATGGTTCTACCGGCCGTACTTATACTGTAACCAACCCTGGTGTTTATACTGTAATCGTAAGTACTGGTGTGGGGTGTTCGGATACAGCAAGTATTACAATTGCACCGTTAGGCGATTGCGGAGATATTTATTTCCCTAACGCATTTGCACCAAATGGCATAAATAAAACTTTTGGCGCTGCCGGCAACCTCTTTACAGTAAGCAGATATTTATTACGTATTTACAATCGCTATGGAGAAGAGGTATTTGTAACTGCTGACCCTTACAAGAAATGGGACGGTACTTATAAAGGCAAGCCGGTAAATGTGGGTGCTTACGTATATGTTGCAACTTATCTCTATAAAAACCAAATGGAGAAAGTGCGGAAAGGTACTGTTCTGGTAATAAGATAATTATTTCACTGGGTTTCCACTTACATATTGATTGCCTTTTATAAAAAACCTGTAAGGGAGCGATGCGTCTTCTCCGGCGCCATCAATTCCTATGCGTTTGCTTACCCCAATTTCATTTGCTGATAAAACAAAGCCATCATCGGCCAGGTAAATTTCGTTGCCCAACAAATTAATACCGGAGTGAGTTTTATGAATACCTAATGCCCTGCTCATATTGCCGGGGCCTTTCGTTAAAGTGTTATCCAGTTTTTTTTTGCCTGTACGTTTCAACATGACATCGATACCACTTACAGGTTCTGCTGCCCGTATCAATACTGCATCAGGAATATCCTTTTCATTTGTTACCACATTAAATAAATGATGAATGCCATAACAGATATAAACATAACTCACTCCTCCCTTTGCATACATATGTTCGTTTCTCCTGGTGCGACGCCCATTATATGAGTGTGAAGCTTTATCAATAACAGCAATGTATGCTTCGGTTTCTACTATCCTTGCACTTGTAACAAAGTTTTCAAAACTTGTTATCAGTATTTTACCCAGCAGTTCTTTGGCAATATGCAGTACATCTTTGCCCAAATAAAAATCAGGGTGCAGTTTTTTCAACTTAAAGCGTAATTTTAACAGCTAAGGTAGGCATTGGTTAAATCTCTAATAACAAATCCAATTCCTTTAAAGAAAGAATAATGCTCAAGGAAATTATTATCGCTATACAAAGCTATATAGAAGCTCACCGCTTTATTGTAAGGCACAAGCTGTGGCAATGGATATTAATACCGGGGCTTATTTACTCCATACTTTTTTTTGCAGGTATCATTCTTTTCTGGAACAGCAGCGACTATGCCATACAAACACTTCTTGATGTAACAGGGCTTGGCAGATGGATAAATACCAGCGCCGAAGGATGGCTGAAATTTCTTTTCATCTTTGGTAGTGTAATCCTGAAGCTGATTTTGATGTTGCTGTATTTCTCCCTGTTCAAATATTTATTCCTGATTGTTGGTTCTCCATTGTTTGCTTACCTGAGTGAAAAAACGGAAGCTATTATCGAAGGAAAAGATTTCCCTTTCAGCTTTAAACAATTATTGCATGATATTGCAAGGGGTGTAAAGATTGCCCTTAGGAATACTTTGTGGCAAACTGTATATACAGTTTCAATCCTTATACTTTCTTTTATACCTGTTGTAGGATGGTTTACGCCATTCTTTGCTTTGCTTATCGAGTGTTATTATTTCGGCTTTTCCATGCTTGACTACAGTTGCGAAAGACATAAACTATCCACTTCACAAAGTATTGCTTTTATCGGCAGGCATAAAGGACTTGCCATTGGCAACGGCATTGTTTTTTACCTGATGCACCTGATAATTTTTGTGGGCTGGATATTAGCACCAAGCTATGCTGTGATAGCTGCCACCTTAAGTTTACTGAAAACAAAAGAACAATTATGAGCAGTACGGTTTATTTAATCCCCACTGTGCTGGATGAAGCCGCTGTACATACCATTCCATTATATATTGTTGATGCTGTAAAAAATTGCCAGGTAATTTTTGCAGAGAATGAAAGAACAGCAAGGCGTTTTTTAAAAAACATGTGCAAAGAAATTGTGATTGATGATTATGAATGGTATGCCATACACAAAGCAGAAGAAGAACAGGTAAATAATTTCAGGCTGAAAATAAAAGAAGGAAAAAATATTGCTATTATCAGCGAAGCAGGTTGTCCCGGCGTAGCTGATCCCGGGCAAATACTAATTGCAGCGGCACAGGAAATGAATGTGATGGTAAAACCGCTGGTAGGCCCAAGCTCTATATTACTTGCATTAATGGCAAGCGGTATGAGCGGACAGCATTTTGAATTTACAGGGTACCTGCCGATTGATAATAATGAAAGAGCAAAAGCGATTAAAGAAATGGAAATTGCATCAAAGAAAAAAAACTGCACCCAAATATTTATTGAAACCCCTTACCGGAACGACCAGTTAATAGAAACCATTTTAAAAACCTGCCAGCCTTCCACCAAACTTTGCATTGCTGCTGAACTTACAGGGCCAAATGAATTTGTAAAAACAAAAACAGTAGCTGAATGGAAGAAAGAAAAAACCGGCTTTCATAAAAAGCCGGTGATATTTTTATTGATGGGTGGGTGATAAAAAATTATTTGGCTGGCTCTACTTCATAAACAATATAAGGGCTATCACCACGCCATGGCAAGGTTCCCTTTTTTTGCTCATACTTTACTACTACCTGCTTGCCTTCATAATTTTCCAGCATATGTGCTATACTGTCACTTTCAACGGAAAAAGTAAACTCCTTTGTTGTTAATGCTATATTGTTTTCTGCTGTAGAAACACTTACCAAAAGATATCCTTCCCATGTCTTAAAAATATTGCCCTTGTAAGATATCTTTTGCATTTTCCCACTTTGCCTGCCCTTACTATATGTATAATAATACTTCCACCAAAAACCAACCACAAGGATTAGTATGCTGATAAACACAAGCCATCTCAAAAACTTTTTAAAGCCGCTTGCTTTTTTAAGAGGTGTGGGTGCAAGGGGTTGAACATCTGCCATAGTTATTTTTTTGGCAAGGTAATTATAATCCGTATTTATCTACCAAATAAATCAGTGCAGTCATAGTAGCTGCACTTAAATGCAGTTCCCTTCTGCTCACACTCTCAAATACATCGGTAGCTGCATGATGAATATCAAAGTACCGCTGCGTATCTGGTATTGTACCACATAAAACCGGTCCAAGTTTTTTCAGGTGCTCAACATCGGAGCCACTACCCGATTGTGTAAACTGGTATATACCATAATTATGAAACAAGTTTTTCCAAGCTGTAATTTTTTCAAACCTGTTACCCGTATTCTCAAAACTAAATATACGGGGTGTAAAACCCCCGGCATCGCTTTCTATTGCAAATACATGTTTCTCTTTTTTTTCTTCTGCCAGTGCTGCATATTTTTTTCCTCCACGGCCCCCATTCTCTTCGTTCATAAACATTACAGCACGGATGGTACGTTTTGGTTGTATGCCCATTGACTTCAATGTTCTTATCACTTCAATACTTTGCACACAGCCTGCACCATCATCATGTGCACCTTCTGCTAAGTCCCAACTATCAAGATGGCCACCAACAGTAATTATTTCAGCCGGAAATTCACTTCCTCTTATTTCACCCACTACATTATATGATGGCACATCAGGCAACATCCTGCAATTGGTTTTTATAAATGCTGACAATTGCATTTTTAATTTTAGTTGCCTGCTTAGCCAATTGGCATCGTTAGTGCTTATTGCAACAGCAGGAATTTTTGGAAATGAATCATTGTAAACAGTAACACCAGTGTGCGGATAATCATCTGGATTAATCGCCATAGAACGCACCATTGCAGCAACAGCGCCATACTTTGCCGCAATGGTTGGGGCACCCCACCTTGCAATGCCGCTTTTTGAATACGAGAGAAATACATTGACATTTGTAGGATCCATTACAAAATTCAGAAAAACGATTTTCCCTTTCAATACTGCTTCGCCAAGCGAATTCAATTCATCTATGCTCCTTACTTCCACCACACCTGCATATATGCCCTTGCTGTCTGTACCAATTGAATTGCCTAACGCACAAAGTTCCAGGTTATTTTTTTTCCCATTTGCCAGTTGAATAAACCCTTTTTCTTTTTCTCCTCTTTCCCAATGCGGCACCATGCAAGGCTGCAGATATACGGTATCAGCACCAGCTTCTTTCAGCATCTTTGCTGTGGCTTCCACAGCTTTTTGTGCATTGGCTGAACCACTAAGGCGTGGGCCAATTTTTTTACAGATATAACGCAGATTATCATAAGCAGTACCATTGCTCATTGTTTCATCCACAATTTTTTTTATTGCAACAGAATCATCAGGCTGAGCCTGCAACACATTAATAAAGAATATTGTCCCTATAGCAAAAAGCAGTTTTATTTTCATAATATATTTTGTAAGTATTCAAACTTAGCAAGAAAATATGTAAGCATCACCAACAATTAAAACTATGGCTATGATGATTGATAAATGGCACTTCAAAATAAACTTGTTTGGTAATGATTTTTGTACATTGCACCACTTTACCGGTTAGATTGTCATTGCACAATTATGAAAAAAAGACTCATGTTTCCTGGCAAATAAAGATTCTTTGTATAAGTGTGTACTTCGTTCCTCAGTATAAACTTGTCCAGTGAAGATGCAACAGAATCAATAACCGGTAACAAAAAGATTATCATACCAGATAAAAATATTTATGTCGAAGGAGTTAAGAAAACAACAGGCGCTTGAATACCATGCAAAGGGAAGGCCTGGAAAAATTGAAGTAATCCCCACCAAAGAAGCCAAAACACAAAGGGATCTTTCATTGGCTTATTCCCCCGGGGTGGCAGAACCATGTTTGGAAATTGCAGCCAATGTGGAAGAAGTATATAAATATACCGCCAAAGGAAATTTGGTAGGCGTTATAAGCAACGGCACTGCTGTACTAGGCCTTGGCAATATAGGCGCTGAAGCAGGCAAACCTGTAATGGAAGGAAAGGGAGTGTTGTTTAAAATTTTTGCTGACATTGATGTATTTGATATTGAGATAAACGAAACCGACCCGGAAAAATTTGTACAAATTGTAAAATCGCTGGAACCAACTTTTGGAGGTATTAACCTTGAAGACATCAAAGCTCCTGAATGTTTTTATATAGAGCAAAAACTAAAGCAGGAATTAAAGATACCCATCATGCACGACGACCAGCATGGTACTGCAATTATTTCTGCTGCCGCTTTGCTGAATGCATTAGAACTGCAAAAGAAAAAAATTGACAAAGTAAAGTTTGTGGTAAGTGGCGCCGGCGCTGCTGCCATGGCCTGTATGAAATTATATGAATCGCTGGGGGCGAAGCACAGCAACTTTATGGTATTTGACAGGAAAGGCATTTTATATAAGGGGCGTGAAGATGTTGAGGATATTAAAAAAGATTTTTGCACTGATGCAAAATATAAAGATTATACCCTGGTGGAAGCCATGAAAGATGCGGATGTGTTTATCGGGCTAAGCAGCGGCAATGTGGTAAGCCCCGAAATGGTGAAAAGCATGGCAAAAAATCCGATTGTATTTGCAATGGCTAATCCTGACCCTGAGATAAGTTATGAAGCGGCTGTAGCTTCCCGTAAGGACATTATTATGGCAACAGGCCGCAGTGATTATCCGAACCAGGTAAATAATGTATTGGGCTTCCCATACATTTTCCGTGGAGCGCTGGATGTAAGAGCTACCACTATTAACGAAGCCATGAAGCTGGCTGCAGTAAAAGCACTGGCAGCATTAACAAAAGAGCCAGTACCAGATATTGTAAACCTTGCATACAATGAAAAGACTATTGTGTTTGGCCCCAACTACATTATACCAAAACCACTTGATCCAAGATTGCTTGCAACCGTGGCTCCGGCAGTAGCCAAAGCAGCGATGGAAAGCGGTGTTGCCAAATATCCAATTACCGATTGGGAAGGTTATGAAGTGGCGCTTAACAAACGCCTTGGCCTCGATAACCAGCTAAGCCGTGTAATTGGCAACAAAGCAAGAAAAGAACCAAAGAGAGTTGTGTTTGCAGATGCTGAAAATACCAAAGTACTGAAGGTGGCACAACTGGTGCAGGAAGAAGGCGTGGGCTATCCCATTCTGTTAGGCGACGAAAAGAGAATTGAAAAAATTGCATTGACAAATGGCATTGACCTTGACGGAATGCCTATTATCAATCCTAAAGATGACAGCAATGATGAAATGAGAGAAAAATTTGCTGAACTGTTTTATGCACACCGACAGCGCAAAGGGATTAACAAGCATGAGAGTTATAAAATAATGAAAGATCGAAATTACTTTGGCAGCATGATGGTGGAAACAGGCGAAGCAGACTGCATGATAAGCGGCCTTTCAAAAAATTATGCCGATACCATACGGCCGGCAATACAAACCATCGGTACAGAAGATGGCGTAAAGAAAATTGCTGGCATGTATATCATCTTTACCAAACGTGGGCCATTGTTTTTGGCTGATACAACCGTGAACTTTAATCCCACTGCAGAGGAATTGGCAGATATAACATTGATGGTGGCAAAAGAAATACGCCACTTTAATATTACGCCCCGTATTGCCATGCTTAGCTACAGCAACTTTGGCAGCAGCGATGGCGATGAAGCAAAATTGGTACGCAGGGCAAGAGAAATTGTGAAACAAAAAGATCCCAAGCTAAGCTGTGATGGCGAAGTGCAGGGCATCCTTGCTTTTAATAAAGAAATATTAAAAGACAATTATCCATTTACAGAATTACTAAGTGGTGAAGTAAACACACTTATATTTCCTAATCTTGCAGCCGGCAACATTGCTTACAATTTATTACAGGAAGTGGGTGGCTTTGATGCAATAGGGCCCATACTGCTTGGCCTTAAAAAACCAGTGCATGTACTGCAATTAGGAAGTTCAATACGGTCTATTTTCAACATGGTACTTATTGCGGTGGTGGATGCACAAATGAAAAGCAAAATAAATACGGAAGAAGCCATTAAAAAAAGCAAGTGGTGGAAACGCTTTAAGAAAACCAGTCATGATATGTAATGGGCCAATTGCCAAACGACCATATCAGTAAAAAAAAATTGCCCTTTGCCGTAAGCAAACCTTTTAAAAAATATTTAAAACGTTATGGCAGGGAAATACAATTGCCTGTTTCGTACAATACCTTACAACATTTTGACGGCAGCATTCCCGTAAAAGACAATGAAGGAAAAGACACTTATTGGGAAACTGTATTTTACAATCCCATCATGACAGATGAAATACATGCAGCATTAAAGCGTGTGTATTCATTACTAAAATCAAGCGGGCCTACACAGGCAGAAGAGCACCTGCATATTGAGCGGATTGACTATTGCCTGTTTGGCAACTCAAAACCATTCCGTATTAAAATAGTAAATAACTACAATGAAGTATATGACTACTTCTACATAAAAGTTGCAGATGCTTCCAGGATATTCGGAATGGAACTGGAGCATTTGCTGAGCCCTTACTGGATAAATTTTTGGGTGGATGATAATACCCTTGCAGAAGAACATATATCAGGTATTCCCGGCGATATGTTTATCAGCAATTATCTTAACCGCCCCGAATTTAACATTAAAAAAATAGCAAAGGAGTTTGTGAAATTCAACGAACGTTGCTTTACACGGTTGCTTGGCGACATGCGTAGTTATAATTTTGTGTTTGATATAACTCAGGATTTCGACGATATCCAGTTTCGCATAAGGGCTATCGACTTTGACCAGCAGAGCTATGAAGGCAGTAAAAATATTTACCTGCCGCAGTTTTTTAAAGAAAACAATGTGTTTGTACAAATAGTACAGCAATACCTGCACCCCGATGTGATAAAACAATATCAGCAGGAAGAAAGAGCGCAAATCATCCGCCGGATAAAGGCACAGCGCCAGCGCTTAAGAGACTTAAGAGTGGCAGCATCTGATGATGCATTATCTACACCGGGCAAAATAAAACAACTTGCCAGTGAACTTGGCCAATATCATAATAACCCAGTAGCCTTTGAAGCCTGCTCTACTATGCCCCAAATCATGTACCTGCATTTGAAAGAACTGCTTTTGTCTGAACACAAAAAACAGTAACCTATCCCTTTGGGTAGAGCATTGGTTTCAATTTTACCACATAGAACCATAGTTGCATAGGTTCACATAGACAGCTTAACTATGTGTTTCAATATTTCTAATAAGCCTATGTGGTAAACAAATAATAAGAAATTTCAAATTGATACACTACTCTCCTTCGGCAAACTTCAATTCTTTACCCGTATTTTTGTTACATGACAGTCTTCACCCACTTTGGCCGCTACCTGCTGATGCTGAAAGGCATGTTCAGCAAGCCAGAAAACTACCGCATGTACTGGAAAGAATTTATGCACCAGTGCAACGACATCGGCATTGGCTCACTCGGTATTGTTTGTATCATATCTTTCTTTATTGGCGCTGTAAGTGCAGTACAAACAGCGTATCAAATGATAAGCCCCGTAATACCAAAAGAAACAATTGCACAAATTGTAAGGGATACTGTAATACTTGAGTTTGCCCCTACGCTTGTATGCATTGTGCTGGCGGGGGTAATTGGCAGTAAGATTGCCAGTGAATTGGGCAATATGAGGGTGAGCGAACAAATAGATGCCTTAGAAATTATGGGCATCAATACCAAATCTTATTTAGTAATGCCTAAAATAGCAGCCTCATTAGTAACTATCCCCATGCTGGTTATTTTATCAATGGTGCTTGGCATATGGGGCGGACGTATTGCCGGCACTGCGTCAGGCATATTGTCAACAGCACAGTTTGATAAAGGATTGCTGGCTTCCTTTGTTCCTTACAATGTATTTTTTGCACTGATTAAATCATACACTTTTGCTTTTATCATCAGCAGCATACCTGCATACTATGGTTACCATGTAAAAGGCGGTGCACTGGAAATAGGCCGCAGCAGCACCAAGAGTGTGGTGGTAAGTTGTATTATGCTGTTGTGTGCAGATTATGTGCTGTCGCAATTATTGCTGAACCCTGCTACTTGATTTATTATTTAACAGGTAATATTTAATATTGATGGCTACTTTACATATACAATACAGGCTACCACAAAATTCTTTATTACCCATTCACCATTCACCATTTATCATTTACCACCCTCATGATAGAATTTAAAAACATCTTCAAACAATTTGGCGATAAAGTAGTGCTTAATGATGTGAGCCACACCATGCAAACCGGCAAATGCAACCTCATTATCGGCACCAGTGGCAGTGGTAAAACTGTATTGCAGAAATGCCTTGTAGGTTTATTTGAACCAGATAAAGGTGAAATTATTTATGACGGGGTAAGCTTTACCGACATGACGGAGGAGGACAGAAAATTATTGCGCCAGCAGATTGGTATGCTCTTCCAGGGGTCTGCATTGTTCGACAGTATGACGGTGGAAGAAAATGTAATTTTCCCATTAGATATGTTTTCAACCATGTCGGCTGCTGATAAAAAGAAAAGAGTGAATGAAGTGCTGGCAAGGGTACAGCTGGTAGATGCCAATAAAAAATACCCGGCAGAGATAAGCGGGGGAATGAAAAAAAGAGTTGGCATTGCAAGGGCTATTGTGCTCAATCCCAAATATCTTTTTTGCGATGAACCCAACAGCGGCCTCGATCCGCAAACCAGCATGGTGATTGACAAACTCATTTACGACATTACCAAAGAGTTTAACATGACTACTGTTATCAATACGCATGATATGAACAGCGTAATGGAAATTGGTGAAAACATTTTATATATGTACCAGGGCCAGCATGAATGGAGTGGCAACAACCAGGAAATAATCTTCAGCAAAAACGACCGGCTAAACAGCTTCATATTTGCCAGCGAATTTTTGCAGGATGCCAAAGACATGCGTATGCTGGAGGCCAGGGGCAAAATTGATAATGACAGGAATATGGACGAAATGCTGAAGTGAATATTTTAGCCCTGTACATTATCCCCAAAAATTGTACTTCACAATTATTTTTTCTACTTTACACTTTCAATCAAAACTTAAACAATGAAAAAATTATTGCTTGGTATTGTTGCAGCAGCAGCTATATCTTTCATTCCTGCTGTAGATGGCATTTCAAAAGAAGAAAGGGAAAAAGCCACTAAGTTTTTGCTGGAAGCACAGGATGGAGTAATGGCTTCTGTAAAAGGCCTTAGTGAAGAACAATTAAAGTTTAAACCGGCTGCAGACAAATGGAGTGTGGAAGACTGCATTAAGCATATTGCCGTTACCGAAACGGCCCTGTGGCAAATGACAGAAGGAAATATTAAAGGAGATCCCAATCCTGATAAAAGAAGTGAAATAAAATGGACTGATGAAGAAGTAATGAAAAATATTGAAGACCGTACCAACAAGGTAAAAACCTTTCCGGCAATGGAACCGCAAAACACTTCTTATAAAACAATGGACGAAGCACTTACATCTTTTACAGAAAACAGGAAAAAACTGATTGAATATGTCAACACTACTGAAGAAGATTTACGCAATCATGTAACCACTATGCCATTTGCCAGTTTTGATTGTTACCAGATGATACTGTTTATTGGTGCACACAGCATACGCCACACCAAACAAATCGAAGAAATAAAAGCCGATGCAAATTTTCCAAAAAAGTAAATATTATTGAATAAATAAAAGTGCCGGCTGCAAACTCAGCCGGCACTTTTATTTGCTGCTGGTTTTTCCAGCACACTCAAATATCTTACTGACCATATTGCTCCCCTTTTTCTTCAATAGCACCCTTTATTTCATTTATTTTTTCATACAATGCAGCCAGTTGTTTCATTGGCCTGCCGCCATCAAAGTATTGCGATTCGTACTTATTGCCTTTTGTTGACACTGAAATTCTGCTATGCGATGCCCCGTCAACTTCACGTTGATTTGTTGGGGAAACCATTGCTGGTATGCCTTCTAACTTTACCTGTTGCAGAGATGCTGTTAATGCCTTCCATTCCTCAGCGCTTACCAGTGTAAATTTTTTATCCTTACGTGTGGTGCAGATGGCCGAATCTTTTGTGATGATAACATGTGTACGAAACCTGCGGCTGAATGATTCGTATTCTATTTGTGTGACGGTTTCTTTTTGCCTTAGTTTTTTATACTTCTTTTTTTGTGGGTAAGCAAAAGAAACCATTGATAACAATAAGAATGAAACCAGGAATATTTTTTTCATGTTGTAAAGATAAGAGCTGACAATGCTTTAGTATTTGTTAAAACAATAAAGAAAGCCTGTCACCTTAAATATTCTATTGCTTTTCGTACCGGGGCATACCGGGAATGCGGCCAGTTAACAGAGCCTTTCAATAACCATGATATACCAAAGGGAATTAATGCCGTAGTTTCAAACCAATAAATATAATCAGGCCACACATCGGTTTTATTAATACTGTTATACAATGTAATACCACCAATACCTGCGATGCTTGCAATAATTGCATAGCCACAAATTTTGTATATCCTGTTTCTTCTTTGTTTTTTATACCCTGTTTGTGAAGCATCATCGGGTTCCTGGAAAATCTTTAAACAAAAAATTACAAAGCAAACAAAGAGCAATGCTGCAAAACCAAAATGAAGTTTGCCAATAATGGGTGGCACCTGATTCTCATTTGCTGTAAGCAATTGAATAAATTGGCAACTATCGCCACCAGCTCCATTAAACCCATCAAAAGCAGTAGGAAATATTGCTACACAAAAAGCACTCAAGCCTGCAATCCTGCTTATCCATGTTTCAAAACTACCTTTGGTAGTGCCACGGTATGTAATTAGAAAAGCACCCAGCACACACAACACCCCTGTAAAAACAATATGCATAATACTGTAATAATAATGGCTGATGGATGGCTGTGCTATATCGCAATGGCCAATCCACCTGGCACCAATTGTAAGTACCAACGGCAAGCTAATACCAAGTATACCTATCAACTGGCGAAGGGTAAGGTAAGAGATAACACTAGAATTGCTGCTTGACATGATGCAGGGATTTTGATTATAGAGCAATTTGTAATTTAAATTTTCCTGTTAAATTATTCACTAACCTCCTTATGTTACGCTGTATTGTTACTTTCAATTCGGGCATCAGCAACAGCCCCATTTGTTCCTTCATTTTTTTTTGCAACGTCTTCTGTATTTTTCTTTTCAGCGTTAGCGGCTTGTTTTGTATCACCTGCTTTTTTATTATCAGGTTCTTCTCCCGTTTCGTTTTTCTTTGCATCCTTCTTAACAGTTACTTCTTCATTAGCCAGTTCATCCTCTCCTTCTGAAGCTTTATTATTACCTTCTTCTTTTTTTGTACCATTTTTTAAACTGGTTTGTGACTCCGCCTGTTTTATTAAATTAGGTATCAGTACTTCGCTGGCGCCAGCTACCATTGCAAAAAAGTATAGTATCCATGGCTGTTCTGCATCGGCAGCAAAGCCAGCCAATATTTTTCCTTTTATTGCCAGCGAAATAATGATGCCTGCGATTAGCCCGTAAAAAACTCTTAGAAAACCATCTAACCTGTGTATTGGCAAACCAGCAACTATACTTCCTTCATAATTTCTAAACCTGAAAAAAGTAGTTATGAATGCCCCGATACCACCAAGCAATGTGCAAATAATTACCCTGAATATGTCCTGGTGATCAATGGCCCTTGCCAATGGCTTTCGCCAGATTAACGCAAGTATTACAAGCACGCCCACAATTACTACGGATAATACTGCATAACTTATATAAGCCATCCTTACTCTTTCCTTACTATGCTCTTCCACCCTTCTGGTAGTTTCTTCCAGTATTTGTTTGGCCGTTTTTGAATCACACTCATCCATTACCCTTGCTAATACATCGGCAAGCATTTTTTTATATGCAATCCTGTTCGCCTTACCCAAAAAAATTCTGTCAACCAATGCCTCTGTTAAACTCACACGGCTCGCTACTTCCCCAAAATCTTTTGCATACTGCATTTCACTATCAGCATACCAATTAAGATTTATAGCAGAATCAATGGTAATGATAAACGTATTTGTTTGATATGCGATATAGATAATTTTCTTTCCTGTTGTTGGGTCTTTGTCTCCTACTTTAAAATCACTAATCGCAATTTCCTGTGAAGGTTCCTGTTTGCCTTCTTTTTCTGGTAATGCCATATCAAGTACATTAATATTTATTGTAAAAAATTACAAGTAGCTGATAGTTTATATTTCAACTCCAAATCAGAAATTAGTTGCCTTTTATGAAACCGGCAATACTACAACCCTTTCAAAAAACTGATACTTGGTGTAAAGAAATATTCACCGCCCTTATTAGTAACAAATCCTTTAAAGTCTTTCATACTTTTTAGCCCATTAGCAGTACCCCACTGCGAAGGCAATTTTCTGTCGGTACTGTTTGGCCCCTGGCCTATAATACCATCCTGGCCTACGAGATGTCCGCCAATATCCCCTTTATTAGCCCAACTGCTTTGTATAAATTCAAATTGGCGGGAAATATCACTATTGTAGCACATAAATAACAAGCCAACACCATCAGTAGGTTGGTCTTTATCAAGCTTAAATTCATCCCTGCCAATATCATTAAAAGGAATACCACGACGAGTAAGCCGTACCGATTTTGCAAAATCAACCGGCACGTCTGCTCTTGGATTGGTTATACGGATATGTGCATGAAACGGACATTTGGTGGCCGCTGTATCATTGCGATAGTCAAAATCGTTCTCCAGGTCGTTCTCAGTATTTACAGGCTTTTCATGATCGTATTTTGTAACTTGACTGCCATCTTCAAAACGGCCAACAATCATTGCACCTGCTAATTCATCGTTAGTGGTACCAACGCCATCTTTAATACCAGCACCTCCGTTAAATCTTTCACTTACTTCTTCTTCTTTGGCTTTAAATCCGGCCACGTTTTGTTCAAGTTTCCTAAATACAAAGTAGCTGCCAAAACTATCAGCGGTAGCACCTCCTTTATCTTTTACCAGTACATGTTTTAGCAGGGCGTGGTTGTCATCCCACTGGCTGGGTGTTGGCACTGTACCCGGGTCAAGGTAGTTAGGCTGGCTTACGCCATCTACATATCCAAAATGCTCAATACCCAGGCCTTTATCGTTGCGTAATATTTTCCCTTTTTGAACTACTACCACTGTGGCAAACTTTTTTAATTCTGTTTCAATTTTGTTTTTCTCTGTAGTAATGCGGCTTATATTTCCGTCGGCAATAAGCACCATACCATCAATACTCTTTTTAAAACCAGCTTCCCATTTTGCAGGTGTATCACTAAGTTTTGCTTTGCTGGCACGCATGCCTTTTCTAAAAGGTACATCATCGGGAATAATGGCAGCAGCTACGCCTAACTTTACATACCCTCTTTTACTTAGGGAAACATTATAAAATACACCACCGTCAAACTCCTTACCAGCTTCTTTTGCAGCATTAAATTTGTCTGAATCATCAAGTTGCTTAAATGAGCTGGTAATTTTTTGTGTTGCAAATTTTTTAAGCCATTTCCTGGCTTCTGCTTTCTTAGATGGCTTTATCACAAAAAATAAGTGAAAAGCATGGGTACGGCCATGATGCTTAAGTACATTTCCCTGCAGGTCTTTCAGCATAGGGTTAAATGTGGCGTTCATTTTTACGTCTGTTTCGTTCAAAGTAAGTGGCATAACATTTTTTTTAATTTGCCTACTCTGTAATCACCCTTTTCGGCTTACGGGTTTGTGGTATTTTAAGACAGAGGTTAGTTTCATCCGTGCAAATATTCAATAATGCCGGGGGCTTTGTCAACAGTGAAAACACCGAATTTTTCGGGGAAAAACACCGTCTGACTTGTAGTACAAACAATGACAAAGGGCTTTTAAAAAACTTAGCTTTTTTCTTCTCAAAACCACTGCCAAGGCTTACCTTTGCCACCCCGTTAAAAAAACCGGGGATTATATCATGTCATTCAACATTATTAAACAATTAAACGCAGATGCACAGGAAGGTGCGGCTACTCCCGAAGTAGAAGCAACTGCTGCGGTAACAAATGTGCCTGTGGCGGCTCCTGTGGAGGAGAAAATCGTAACCGCTCACGACGACTTTGACTGGAGTGTTGACAAACGCAACGTTACCAGCTACAACAAAGAAGAAAAAGCAAAGTATGACAAAGTGTACGATGACACTTTCAAGCAAATTAACGATGGCGAAATGGTGCAGGCAACAATTGAAGCCCTTACCAAAACGGATGCTGTTGTTAACATCGGTTTTAAAAGCGACGGCTTGATTTCTCTCAACGAATTCAGAGATATAGTTGGCGGCATTAAAGTAGGTGATGTTATCGAAGTAATGGTAGTGGAAAAAGAAGACAGGGAAGGCAATCTTCACCTTAGCCGTAAGCAAGCCCGTACTACCCGTGCATGGGAAAGAATTGTTGAACTGCATAAGACTGGTGAAATTGTTACAGGTTTGGTTACAAGCAAAACAAAAGGTGGTCTTATTGTGGATGTATTTGGTATGGAAACATTCTTACCAGGTTCGCAAATCGACGTTAAACCAGTTACTGATTACGACCAGTTTGTTGGCAAAACAATGGAGTTTAAAGTTGTTAAGATAAACGAAACAATTAAGAACGCAGTTGTATCTCACAAAGCACTTATCGAAAGCGATATTGAAGCACAAAGAGCAGAAATCATCGGCAAACTTGAAAAAGGACAGGTACTGGAAGGTACTATCAAGAATATTACCGACTTTGGTGCGTTTCTTGACCTTGGCGGCTTAGATGGCCTGTTGTACATCACTGATATTTCATGGGGCCGTATCAACCACCCAACTGAAGTATTGAAGATGGACCAGAAACTGAACGTGGTTGTTCTTGACTTTGATGACGATAAAAAACGCATCAGCCTTGGCTTGAAACAATTGACTCCTCATCCATGGGATACTTTAACTGAGAACATTAAAGAAGGTGAAGTAGTAAAAGGTAAGGTAGTTAATATCGAAGACTACGGTGCATTCCTTGAAATTATGCCAGGTGTTGAAGGCCTTGTGCATGTAAGTGAAATTACATGGGCTAACACGCCGGTAAATGCTAAAGAATTCTTCAAGTTAAATGATGAATACGAAGCGAAAGTAGTAACGCTTGACAAAGACACCCGTAAGATGAGCCTTTCAATTAAGCAATTGAGCGCTGATCCATGGAGTGAAATTGAAACGAAGTTCCCAGAAGGAAGCCGCCACACAGGTGTTGTTAAAAATATTACTCCTTACGGCGTTTTTGTTGAACTGGCAACTGGTATTGGTGGCATGGTTCACATCAGCGATCTTAGCTGGTTAAAGCGTTTCAACAATCCAAATGAATACACCAAAGTTGGCAACAACATTGATGTAGTTATTCTGAATATTGATAAGGACGGACGCAAACTTCAATTGGGCCACAAGCAAATTGAAGAAGATCCATGGAACACTCTTGAAAGCTCATTCCCAATCGGCAGCGTTCACGAAGGCACAGTTATCAAACGTGATGACAAAGGCGCTGTAGTGCAATTGCCTTATGGGTTGGAAGGCTTTGCTCCTAACCGTCACCTTGCAAAAGAAGATGGCAAGAGCATTGTTGCTGACGAAGTAAACAAGTTCATGGTAATTGAATTTGACCGCAACGATAAACGTATCGTTCTCAGCCACACAAGGCTTTGGGAGCAAGCGATAGAAGAAGAAAAACAAGCGGTTCAAAAAGAGAAAAAAGCAGAAGCAGAAGTAACCAAGAAAGCAGTGAAAAACCTGCAAAGCAAAGTAGAGAAATCTACACTTGGCGACCTTAGTGCTTTAGCCGATATTAAAGCTAAGCTTGACGCTGGCGCTGCTGAAGCACCAGCCGCTGAAGAGCCAAAGGCTGAATAATATTTGCCAATGAGAAAAGATAAATCCCATCACACTTGTGGTGGGATTTTTTTATGAACACAACTGAAGTATTTCTATTGTACTTTATTGGCGCTTGCCTTTCCTGAAGCTGTGGCGAAAGCAGGTCGTACACTTGTACAGAATATTTCTATTTAACTTTTACAAAAGCGATTATGATGTTGCTAACTTTGCTTCACAAATGAATAATAGCATCAACAAATATTTTATCCTTATGGGCCTGCTGCTTACAAGTGTACTTGGTTTTGCAGTTTTGGTGGCCATTATCTTTTTTATACTAAAGCTGTTTGCTGTCACGGCGCTTAATATTCCGGGATCAGGTTATGTGTTTGAGTTGTTCATCACTGCTATACCCTACTTCATTTTATTTGCAGCTTATTATTTGGTACACAAAAAAATATCTTCCTCCAAAACAAATGCTGCTTCAGTTGCAGCCAGGATAATATTAACAGCCGGCAGCATTGTATGTGTGGCACAATTGGTATTTGCACTCATGATGTTTTTTAATGTAAGGGCACAATGGCTGTTTTCATATAGGGAATATGACAAAGCAGGCTTTGCACTTCATTTGATATTAATATTGATTTCTGCAGGCGTGTTAGCCACCGGCGATGCAAAAGAAAAAAACTGGCTGGAAAAAAAAACTGATCACTAATCACTCGTCGCTGATCCTGCAATTGCTTTCGCAGCAATCCATCCCGTCGTCCATGCATTTTGAAAATTAAAACCACCAGTAATACCATCTACGTTAATCACTTCTCCGGCAAAAAACAAATTGGGTACAATTTTGCTTTGCATGGTATTGTAATCAATTTCATTCAAGTTAATTCCACCGGCAGTTACAAACTCTTCTTTAAAAGTTGTTTTCCCCTTTACCGCAAATTCTTGTGTACATACATTTTTAATGAGTTTGTTTTGCTCTTTTGCAGGCAAATCAGCCCAACGGGTATCTTCATTAATATCACTTTGTTTTAAAAGATATTGCCACAGGCGCTGCGGCAGATTAAATGGATTGGTATTGATAATTTTCTTAGCGGCTGTTTCAAAACGGGTGCTTTGCAATTTTTCCCTTGCAGTATTTTCATTGTAATCACTTATCCAGTTTACTGTAATAGTAAAATGCCAGTTGGCTGTGGCCAGTTCTTTTGCTGCAAAAGAAGATAATTTTAAAACAGCAGGGCCGCTCATTCCCCAATGTGTAATAAGCAGCGGCCCTTGCGATGATAATTTTGTTCCGTTGATTTTAAGTGCAACATCATTAGCTACCACACCCATCAACCCTGTAATGCTATTGCCGGGCATATTAAAAGTAAACAATGACGGCACCGGTTCTTCAATTGTATGCCCCAACTTTCTTAACCATTCAAATTGAGTTGACTTTGGATAACCGCCGCTTGCAATACAAACGTAATCGGCCTGGATGCTTTCACTACTTTTAAAAGCTATTGCCCATTCACTATTGACTATTGACAATTCACTAACTTCCCTGTTCATCAAAATCTCTACCCTGTATTCATTAGCTTCCTTCATCAAACAATCAATAATTGTTTGTGATGAATCTGTTACCGGAAACATCCTTCCATCT
>CAZBTD010000016.1:0-42820 GCA_964494815.1 uncultured Ferruginibacter sp.
TTTGACAAGCAGGGTTACTGTGCAATTAAAAGGGATGAAGTTCCGGAAGCTGTAAAACAGACAGCAGAATTTTCATCGCTTTGCCCTTCAACAGCTGTGGTAATGAAAAAACGTTTGTAACATAAATGAAAAAGAAACTTCTTTTTGTCTGCATTGAAAACAGCAACCGTTCACAAATGAGCCAGGCATTTGCCAAAATACATGGCGGCGAAAATGTGGAAGCATACAGTGCAGGCAGTAAACCAAGCGGTATTGTAAACCCCAAAGCTATTGCAGCTATGAAAGAGTTAGGTTATGATTTAAGCACTCATGATTCTAAATCGCTGGATGAAGTAAAACAGTTTGCCCCTTTTGATGCAGTAGTAACGATGGGTTGTGGTGATGCCTGCCCATGGATGCCTTCAAAACAATTTATTGACTGGCAAATACCCGACCCCAAACACATGGAACCAACGCAGTTTAATGAAGTAAGAGATTTTATTGAAATGAAAGTAAAGGCACTCCTGCAAAGCATTTAGTTATCTGCCGAGATATACTTTTTTATACCACACTTCCAGGCTGAATAACGTCCATAAAATTTTTGCCCTCTTTTCGGCAGCAATTTTTGCAGAGTTATCAAGCAGCTTATTTATAAACCTTGCATCAACATAATTTTTGCTAATGCCGTCAGCTGCGCCAACATAACTATAAATAATTTCTTTCAACTCTGTATCCACCCATTTCTTCAGCGGAATTTCAAAGCCACGTTTGGGCTGGTTAATCAATTCCTGTGGTAAATACTTTTTAGCCAATTGTCGGAGCAGGTATTTAGTAGTACGTCCCTTTATTTTGTAATTATCGTTCATACCAGGTGCGTATTCCAGCAACTCCCTGCATAAAAACGGGCTGCGGCCTTCAATAGAGTTTGCCATACTGGCAATATCCATCTTCACCAGCAGGTCGCAAAAAAGGTTGGTGTCAAAATCAAGCAGCATTATTTTTTTAAGGCCGGTCATGTTTGTTTTGGCCACAGCATTAAAATCATACTGCATCTGCTGCAGGTAATTAGCCGGTGGGTGAATGATATTTTTTTCAAAGTCTTCAAAAATATCCACGCCTGCAGAAAGATAAATATGCAGGTTATTTTTTGATGCAAGGGATGCCAACCGGTATAAATAATTGTAAGTAGATTTTTTGTTGTGGGAAGATGGCAGAATATTTTTTGCCACCATTGCACTACTTTTCACCAGCATATTGGGTTTAAAAAAATCATACTGTGCAAAAGGTACATAGCGGCGGTAGCCTCCAAATAATTCATCGGCACCATCTCCATTTAAAACAACAGTAAGATACCTTCTTGCTTCTTTGCTTACATAATAGCTAGGTATGGCTGAGCTGTCAAAGAAAGGTTCCCCATAGTTAGAAAGTATTTTCTCAACATCATCCTTAAGGTGACCAAACCCAATCTTAATCCTTGTATGCTCTGTTTTGTATTTATCAGCCACCAGTTGCGCCAGTGGCGCTTCATCATATTCACCTTCAAAAGAAACAGTATAGGTTTTTAATTTGTTGTTGTATTCACTTGCAATGGCCGTAACCAAACCACTATCGATACCGCCGCTTAAAAAACTGCCTACTTCAAGATCAGATGATTCAACCCTTCTTTTAATAGCTTTGTGTAAATACCCATCTGTTTTTGCAAGGCTTTGTTCAAAACTGTCTTTATGCTTTTGTTTATAGAATTTTTCAATTGTCCACCATTTAATTTCTTTATACTCCAGTGTAGTGCAGTTAATAGTAGCAAAGCTTCCAGCACCTAACTCATGTACGTTCTTGTAGGGCGTAAACTGTTTGTAAAAAGAACCGAGCCGCAGGTAGTGATAAATATTTTCGGCCTGCATTTCAAGAGGAAGCGATCCTTTCAGGCAATTAAGTTCGCTGGCAAAAACGATTTTTTGTCCATCATTATAAATATACAATGGTTTTTTACCGGCCCTGTCCCTGGCCAAGAACATCTCTTTTTTCTCTTTATCATAAATAGCCAATACAAACATACCGTCTAAATACTCCAGCATTGTTGAGCCATATTGCCTGTACAGCAGGAGCAATGTTTCGGTATCAGAAGATGTATTGCCTTTAATATTAAGCTGCTCCCTTATTTCATTGTGATTATAAATTTCGCCATTAAAGATGATGGTGTAGCGTCCATCAAGCTGCATGGGTTGCTTGCCACCACTAATATCAAGAATAGAAAGGCGCAGGTGGTAAAAGCAGATGTTGTCAGCAGCAAAACCATTTTGTTCATCGGGTCCCCGGTGAAACATATCCTGGTTTATCTGCTGGTGTGATAATTTAAAATTGACAGCGCCTGCTATTCCGCACATGATAAAGTATTAACGGGCAAAATAACCCCATATTATTAAATGGCAATTGATATTTTAGGATAAATTTGTTGCGCTGCCAATCTAAAAACCAGCAATAGAAATTTTTGCATGAATGGCTTACTTGATATCCTGCTGTTTCCGCTGTATGTTGGTTTGTTTGCTGTTTTCTTTGCCTGGCGGCGAAAAAAAATAACTGACCCTATTCTAAAAAAATATCACCGCACCGGTTTCTGGATAAAAGTTTTTAGTGCACTTGCTTATATCATCTTCAGCCGTTTTATTGCCAAGGTTGACTCCCTGTTTCTTTATTATCCCGAAGGATTGAATATCACAAACCTTATCCTGAAAGATTTTACCAATATCAAATTACTGTTTATTTCAGGTAAAGACTTCGATCCAAACCTTTTAGCCGACAGTTTCAACAAAGGATATTTTAATAGTGAGAGTAATTTTTTTATTGCAAGGCTGGTAACGGTGTTCTCTTTTTTTAGTTTCGGCAGCTATAGTGTCATTACACTTTTCTTTTCCATGATATCATTTAGCGGTGTATGGAAGCTATACCGTTTTTTTTATGAGCAATATCCACACCTTCATAAGCAACTTGCCATAGCCATTATCTATCTTCCAAATTTTGTTTTCTGGAGTTCGGGTATTTTAAAAGACCCATTGTGTACAGGCATGCTTGGGTGGTTTACCTATTCCGGGTATAATATTTTTATCAGGCAGCAATCAATATTTAAGAATAGCCTTGTTCTTATTTTATCTGCCATAGTGCTCGGGCTGGTAAAATCATACATACTGTTTTCGTACCTGCCGTTCTTTATGCTTTTCATTTTTATAAGCTGGCTTAAAAAAATTAAACAGGCTTTTATAAGAGTAGTGCTAATGTTCTTTATAGGAATTGTAGCCATTGGAGGGGGATTACTGGCAGGAGAAAGACTGCAGGAAGAGATGAAAGATCTTGCTCTAACCAAGTTGGCGGAGTCGGTTCAAAAATCACAGGAAAGTTTTGGCCGTATTGCAGGTTTAGCAGAATCTTCTTTTTCATTAGGAGTGGAGTTTGACGGCACACCGGCTGGCTTACTAAAAATTGCGCCTGCTGGTATTGTGGCATCGCTGTACCGTCCTTTTATATGGGAGTCAAAAGGTGTGGCTTCTATGCTGTCGGCGATGGAAAGCCTGGCAGTGATGCTGTTTACTTTATATGTATTGCTAAAGGCTGGCCCGTTTACCTTTTTAGGAAGTATTTTTAAAGACCCGATGATAATGTACTGCCTGCTGTTTGCAATTGTGTTTGCATTATTTGTAGGCGTCACCACACTAAACTTTGGAACATTGGTGCGGTACAAAATCCCCTGCATGCCATTTTATATTATTGCATTAATGCTGATACTGGAGCGGCACAAGCAGAAAAAAGAAAAAAGCAAAGCTAAGGCTGAAAAAGCAGTTGCTTAACCAGCCACCCTCCTCATTTTTACTGGTGTAAATAATGCTGATACATGGCTTCTCAAATGGAAGCCCGTAATGCTTTTACCATTTTCAGTGCCCGATAATCTTGAAAGGATAATAGTTGGGTCCGCACTAAAATCATTTTTCAATGCGTCCATTGCAGGCCACAGCATAAAGTTGAGTTTTTTTACTTTGTCTGTTTTTTGATATACCATTATCACGCCTGCCATAGCAATAAGAAAACAACAATAATTTGCCCAGGCAAGAATTTTAAAATTGAATTTTGAACGGTGAATATGCAACCTGTTGCGGATATAGAAATACATCTTCCAGGCGTTGCGGTAATCCCAGTCTTTTTTAAATGAAAAAGCTGCTGCAGGATGATAGTGAATGCTCCCGGCAATAGTGCAAACTGGAATTTTATTTTTCTTGGTAATACGGTAATAATACTCCGTTTCATCCCCCCATAAAAAAAGATTTTGCCTTGGCACACCCACACGTTCTACAATATTGCGGTGTATCATGGTGCCATTAAACGGATGGCCAATACCAACAATTACATTGCAGTTTACTTCATCAATAGTTTGAAAATTCTTTGTTTTCCACACAAAACTCTTTTTATCATCTTTATTCAACACCGCACAGTTGCGGAGGCAAAGCCTGTCAAGTTCGGGTACCAGTATTTTTTCTAATGCATCCTCTTTGGGGTAACCGTCATCATCCATACACCATATCCATGAATAGCCATTTTTATATGCCCATGTAATGCCGGTTTCAAAACCACCACCGCTGCCAGTGTTGGCCTGTGTTATTACAAGCAAATCTTTTTGGGTTTGCAGCCATTGGCCGGTATCATCTGTGCTGCCATTGTTTATCACAAGTATAGCATCAGGTTTGTGAGTCTGGTTTCTGAGTGCGGTAATGCACTCTTTGAGCAGGGTTACACGGTTGTAGGTTACAACTATGGCTATTGCCTTTTCCATAGGGGTAGATTTCGGATTTTACGATAAGTATGTACTAATAACGCAATATGAAAAGTGTTATTGCATTTAGATAGTAATTTCCGAAGGTTGCAACTTAATTTTTGCCTGGGTAGTTATGCCTGGGGTTAAATACAAATTCCCTGTCGTTTAGCGTAAGTAAAAAAACAGCCAGGTAGTCTTTATCGTCTGGAGAAAGATGAATGGGATCTATTAATTTTTTAGACAATGTTTTGCTTTGCTGAATACCGCTGGCATAATGTTCGATAACCTGCCTGATTTTTTTAAACCTGCCATCATGCATATAAGGAAAAGTATAACTTAGGTTTCTAAGGCTGGGTACTTTAAACAGCAGGCTGTCTTCACTCTTTTGAGTAATCATCCACCTGCCAAAATCTTTTAGTGTAGTATCAACGGGTAAGCCATTATTGGCAAAAGAATAATTGGTAAACATTGGTTCAGTATGGCAGGCATTGCAGTATTTTTTAAAAACTGTATATCCTTTCTCTTCATTTACTGTAAAAACTGTCTTGCCTTGTTTTACCTGGTCGTACCGGGAGTTGGCAGAAATAAGTGTGAGCTGAAACTGTGCCAGCGCTTTTAAAACCTTTTCTCCTGTGGCGATACTGTCACCATAAGCATCATAAAAAAGTTTACGGTAAAATGCTGATTCATTCAATTTTCCCACTACAGAAAATATTGACTCACCCATTTCTTTAGGATGGTTTAGCGCTGCCAGTGGTTGCATATCGAGATGATTGATGGCACCATCCCACATAAATTTCTTTTGCCATGCAAGATTAAATAATGCTGGTGCATTCCTTGTGCCAATTTGATCATGTATGCCGTGGCTTAATGAATGATCGGTATGAGAAAAAGCATTGTAGGGCGAATGACAAGAAGCACAGGAAATGGTTCTGTTGGAGGAAAGCACGGGGCTATAAAAAAGATTACGGCCAAGTTCAATTTTAAAACTGTCTAATGGGTTCTTACTGAAATTATATTGTGGTGCCGGAAAATAACGTGGGTAGAGCAATTTAAATTTACCAATGGTAAACGACAGCAATGTTATAAATGCAGTAATAGTGGCTATGGTAATCTTTACTCTCATTGCACAATACTAAAAGCAGTTCCTATTTTTTTTGAAAGCATCATTGCTTTTTCATTGGGGCTCATTACTTCATATACTTCAGCAAGGTTTAGCTGGCTGAGTAATTCACTAACATCAAAACTAACAACAATCTTTTCATTATTACTTACGACCATATCAAGGTTTTGTATTGCATTATACGGATACTGGTAACCTCCAATATGGAATGTAAACTGGTGGTTCCTGGCAGGGCAAATTTTAGTTTTGCCTTCCAGTTTAAAATTGATATAGCCGCTTTGCCATGTCCAGTACATCCCATTAGTTGGATCAAGATCATCACCAATTGCCCCTGCTTCATTTGTAATACTATCTATTCCAATACTAAAATGCAACCTGTTAAACTGTATATTTTTCTCATTGGGCTGATATATATATTGTGTAGCTGGGTTTTCAATATCAAATAAGTGGTACTTTTTTTCTGCCACAGCAACCAACTTTTCATTTTGAAAAAATTGTATGCCTGATATATAAAACTTTAAGGTTTCAATTTCAACGCTGTCATTCTTATAAGGATATTTTTTTCCAATTTCAATTGGCAGGGAATCATATTTTGGAACAAACTGTATCGTACTTTTTCGCTGCTGACAATAAGAAAAACTGTGAAGAGAAATAAGCAGTAAGATTAAAATAAATTTACCTCCGGCTTTTAATAAACAACAACTCATTAGTTTCACTACCTGCATTTTTAACCCTGTAAACTTACAGCATTTTCAATTTGTGCCATTGTTTTTAACAGCTTCTGAAGGAAATGTGAATCTTAAAAATTTTCTGCATTTGAAAAAACAGGCGCTGCTGTTTTTGATTCTACACTTTGAACAAACTGTTCTGCAAATTTCAGGGCTTCGCCTATTACATGGTGCATATCCATATACCTGTAAGTAGCCAGCCTGCCAAGAAAAGACACCTTTCTCTGATCTGCTGCTTTTGCCCGGTATTTTTTTAAGAGGTCTATATCCCGGGCTAACCGTTTAGGATAATAGGGCACATCAGTTGCAGTTGTTTCTTTACTGTATTCAGTAAAATACACTGTTTTGTCATGCTGCTCCCATGGTGTAAAATGTTTGTGCTCAGTTATCCGGGTATATGGTATATTTTCATCACAATAATTCATTTGTGTAGTTCCCTGCAAATCTCCATCGGCATATTCCTTTTTAAAAACAACAGTACGATAACCAAGCCTTCCTAATTCATAATTGAAAAAAGCATCTAACGGGCCAGTGTAAAAAACATGGGCGTATTGGCTGGTATCAGTATCGCTGTCAAATTTTTTGTTGAGTGTAATATTAATGTTTGGCTGTGCAATCATTTTTTCCATTACTGCAGTATAGCCATCCACGGGAATACCTGTATACAGATTGGTATGGTAATTATCATCGTAATTAAAACGCACTGGTATTCTTTTTAAAATAGAAGCAGGTAGTTCAGATGGCTCACAACCCCATTGCTTTTTTGTGTAGCCATAAAAAAAAGCTTCATACAAGTCTCTGCCAATAAAACGCAATGCCTGTTCCTCAAAATTTTTTGGTTCGGCAATAGATTTATCTGCCAATGCTTCCAAAAAAGCCTTAGCCTCGGACGGAGTAAAAGATTTATCAAAAAACTGGTTAATGGTATGCAGGTTTACAGGCATTGAATAAATTTTGTCATTGCTTACTGCTTTTACCCTGTGCACATACGGACGAAACTCAACAAAGCTGTTTACATAATCCCATATTTCCTTTTTATCAGTATTAAAAATATGTGGGCCATATTCATGCACCATTATTCCCGTAGCTGCATCCCTTTGTGTATGGCAATTACCGCCAAGGTGGTTTCTTTCATCCCAAATATCAATGCGGCAGGGCAGCTTGCCTGCTAATTGCTGTGCAAGCACACAACCAGAAAAACCTGCGCCGATTATTAAGTAGTGATTACTCATGGTTTCTTTTTTAATGGGAGTTGAACAAAAATAGCAGAATTAGGTATTACTATAATGCAATGCCGCTGTTTTTGGTTGGTAATAATAATCGCTTCTTATATTTATAAACTAAATTTTATTTTCTTGAACGCACACTACACATATTTCCTTATTCTGGGCGCTTCTCTGGCAGGGCCTTTACTACTAAGCTTTGATAAAAAAGTTGGTTTTTATAAAAAATGGAAATATGTGATACCGGCAATGATAGTGCCCGCCCTCTTTTATGTTGTATGGGATATTTATTTTACAACGAAGGAAGTGTGGTATTTTAATGCAGAAAGAATAACTGGCTTTCACTTGTATAATTTACCGATTGAAGAAGTATTGTTTTTCTTTATTGTACCTTACTGTTGTGTTTTTATCTATGACTGTATAAGATGTTATTTCCCGGCTTTGCAAAATAGAAAAAACGCTGATATAATCTTGAAACTACTTGCCGCTGCTTTATTTATCAGCGGAATTATTTTTCATGAAAAAATGTACACTTCTTGGACCTTTATTTTAACGGCTGTTTTTATTGGAGGTTTATATGCCGACAGAAAATGGCTTCAGTATTTTGACGCAGCTTCATTTTTAGTTTCGTACGCTATTATATTATTACCTTTTTTAATTGTAAATGGTTTTTTAACTGCTATACCTGTTATCACTTATAATGACACAGAAAACTTAGGCATTCGCATCACAACCATCCCTTTTGAAGACGTGTTTTATGGTATGCTACTGGTATTGATGAATATCGTACTGTATGAACAATTGAAAAACAAAAAATATTACTGATATGGAATTTGGCAGGGTGCCGGAAAATCAATTGAATGCAATAGATTTTTCTTTGCTAAAAGAGCCTGTATTCAACAAAGAGATATTGAAAGGCAAGCCTGCAAAAAAACCACGGGTATATCTTGGCTGTGCCAAATGGGGAAGAGAAGAATGGGTGGGGAAAATTTATCCGCCTAAAACAAAGGAGAAAGATTTTTTAAAGCATTATGTGAATCATTACAATTCCATTGAATTAAATGCAACACATTATAAAGTGTATGGTGAAGGCTTAATAAAAAAATGGACAGCAAATGCCGCAGGGAAAGATTTTAAGTTTTGCCCCAAAATGTACCAGGGCGTAACACACCGTGGCAGTTTATCCAATAAACAATTTATCAGCAATGAATTTTTTCGTGGCATTGTTGCCTTTGAAGAATTTCTTGGGCCCATCTTCGTACAAGTGAGTGATACTTTTTCTCCTAAAAGAAAAGATGAATTGTTCAACTATTTAAAAACGCTGCCAACAGGTTTGCAGTTCTTTTTGGAAGTGCGTCATCCTGATTGGTTTAAGAAAGATGCTATAAGAGAAGAGTTATTTTCTACTTTAAAAGAAATGAATATCGGTGCGGTGATTACCGACACTGCCGGACGAAGGGATTGTGCACACATGCATTTAACTGTTCCAAAAGTTTTTATACGATACGTTGGCAATAGTTTGCATGCTTCTGATTATACAAGAACGGATGTATGGGTAGAGAGAATGAAATACTGGTTGGATAATGGTTTAGAAGAATTATACTTTTTCATGCACATGCATGATGAAGCTACATCACCAGAATTGACAGTTTATTTAGTCGATAAGATGAATAAAGAACTCGGGCTGAATTTGATTAAGCCAACATTTGTAGAGGCTGCCCCAAAACAAAAAGGATTGTTTGATTAATGCACTTCAAACAACTCATCCCATCTTGTAGTATATCTCGGGCTACGCATTTCCATCCGCATTTTCCAATCCCTGTCAGTACCGCTGGCTGCAAATTTTAAAATATCGTCCCGTTGGCTGAAATTAATGTTATCAATCATGTCCATTAATTTCCTGCCGCAGTTTTTTGTTTCAGGTAAAAATAAATTGCCTTGTATGGAATCATCGGGAACAATGCCGCTTAACATTACACCGGCTTTTTTATACAATTGGCCTTCTTCATACAATTCATCCACCAATTGCACCGCAGGGGTTATCAATTCATTGGTAAAAGAAGTAGCACTGGGCAAAGTAGTATAGCTGCTGATGGTTCCTCTTTGCTTAAAGTTCAACATATGGTCCTGGTCTTTTGTAACTACAAATACACTTATCACTTTTGCGGCGCTATGCTGACGTCTTAATTTTTCTGCGGCTCTTGTGGTATAAGTAGCTACTGCTTCCTTTATATCTTTAATATCACCAACAGGACTGCCAAACATTCTTGTGGTGGCAATCATTTTTTTATTCACCAGTTCTTCTTCCATATCAATAGTTGGCTCACCTCTTAATTCTTTAATTAATCTTACACCTACCACACCGCCTAAAAATTTGTTACCAAATTCCAGGCTAAGATTACTCAATTCAAATGCCGTATGAACATTCCAGCCCCAGCGTAGTTTTGATTCATGCTGTCTTCCCACTCCCCATACTTCACCAACAGGAGTTTTCTTTAATGCATCTGTAATTTTTTCGGGTGTATCTAATACAACAACACATTTTGTTTCCTTCTTGTTTTTCTTGGCAAGATGATTGGCTGTTTTACACAACACTTTTGTTGGCGCCACACCTACAGATACTTTTATCCCTGTCCACTCTTCTACCCTTTCTCTTATCTGTAAGCCTACTTCATAAAAATCTTTCCCTTCATAATTATCCAACTCTAAAAAACATTCATCCACTGAATACACTTCTACTTTATCCTTTCCCAACATTATCCGTAGTGTTTCCATCACACGCCAGCTTAAGTCTCCATATAAATTATAGTTAGATGAAAAAGTAGCAACATTGTATTTCTGTATCATTGGCTTTGCTTCAAAGTAAGGACCAGCCATTGGCACACCGAGTTTCTTTGCTTCGTCGCTTCTTGAAATAATACAACCATCATTGTTGCTTAATACAACAACAGGATGTTCATCTAAATGCGGCTTGAATAATCTTTCACAACTGCAATAGAAATTGTTACAATCAACTATAGCCTTCATCAGTTTGCTTTTTTGTGAGCACTGTTATTCCGGAAATGTTGCAGGCTGCTATCCACCATCCGTATCACACAAGTAACAACACCCCATATTTTACAATCGCTGAATTCACCAACTTCTATCGGCGACAGCTTAGTTGTTTCCGGCACCAGCCTTAATTTATTGATCGTTCTTTCGTAACGGCGGATTAATAACTCGCCGTCTAAAATAGCAATGACGATTTTTCCATTCTGTGGCTTGATGCTTTTATCTACAATAACAATATCATCATCATAAATACCGGCATTCACCATGCTGTTGCCGTTAACCCTCATAAAAAAAGTTGCTGGCTTGTTGATGATGAGTTGTTCATTCAAATCAATGCCACGTTCCATGTAATCATCGGCTGCGGCGCCAAATCCTGTTGCGTTGGCTGTCTTTACCTGTTGCTGTGTATAATGCTTGCTGCCTTTATAGGCAGATTCATAAAATTGTTCTTCATCCATAAAAATAATTTTTGTAAAGCTAATTAATTTAGTAATTTTATGCTAACAAAATTGGTTAAATTTTTAAACCGGTAATTATGAAAATCGTTCAGGTGGATGGCCGCAGGGAGGTGATTGGCGAATCATCTTTGCCCGGCTACAAAATATATGAGTACCTGTTGGTGCTGCAGCCGCATGAAGAACTGTGGCACCGCATTGTAAAAATAAAACAGGAGTTTGCCGATAAGTATGAAACAACACATGCCAAATGGGGCAAGCCGCATATTACGCTGGTCAACTTTCTTCAATATGCTATGCTGGAAACAAGGATAGTAAATAAACTAAAGCTTGTTGCTATGGGTTTTCCGCCGGTAAAAATTGAATTGAAGGATTATGGAAGTTTCCCCAGCCATACCATATATATAAATATCACCAGTAAAATCCCCATACAGCAATTAGTAAAACAGGTAAGGGCGGAAACACAAAAGCTGATGAAACTGGATGATGACAACAAACCGCATTTTATACTGGAGCCTCATTTAACCATTGCAAGAAAACTGCAGCCCTGGCAATATGAAAAAGGCTGGCTGGAGTATAGCCATAAACATTTTACCGGCCGCTTTATTGCCAGCGACATGCTGTTGCTAAAGCGGCCTGTTACAGAACAAGAGGGTAACCGGGCAAAATATGAAATAGTACAGCGCTTTGAATTTGAAAATTTACCGGTGAATACTACGCAGGGGGATTTGTTTGGAACCCCTGTCCCCTAAAGGGGAACTTAGGTTCAGTCATTACAATTAAGACCATGCAGTTTTTTATTCGTAGAGATAATTCCCTGCAGCTTCAAAAAATTAAAACGTAAAAAAGTTTATAAGGTTATTGCGGCGGCTTCGCCGCTGCAATAACATCCGTGTCAATCTGTGTACTGAGCAAAGCCGAAGTATCTGTGGCAAAAATCAATTCGTGTTCATTCGTGTAATTCGTGGCAAAACAAAAAATATTTTATGGATAACAATCTCAAACAAGACCATTACAAAGTAAAAGTGGCATCACAAGAAGAAGTCACACAATATAAAGCAGGCCGTGGTGCACAGTTTAATACCAAAAACCGTTTTTTAAAAGACGAAAAAACAAAAGAACACATTGAAGCTATTGATGACTGGGAAGAAACCAACCTGCAAACTCAATACATAGAGACACATCCTAAAACAATTGTAAACAAAGTGGAAAGTCCTGATGTAGGTATGAGCTACAGCATGAACCCTTATGCAGGTTGTGAGCATGGCTGCATTTATTGCTATGCCCGTAATGTACATGAGTACTGGGGCTACAGCGCCGGCTTAGACTTTGAACAAAAAATATTGGTGAAAAAAAATGCACCACAACTGCTGCGTAAATTTTTGATGCATCCAAAATGGGATGCAACACCCATCATGCTAAGTGGTAACACTGATTGTTATCAACCAGCAGAACAAACTTATCGTTTAACAAGAGGTTTATTACAAGTATGTAATGAGTTCAATCAACCAGTTGGTATTCTCACTAAAAATTCCTGGATATTAAAAGACAAAGATGTGCTGCAGGAAATGGGCAAGAAAAATATTGTGTCGGCAATGGTGTCCATCACATCATTCAATGAAGATTTAAGAAGAACGATGGAACCAAGAACAACAACAGCCAAACAAAAACTAAAAGTGATAAATGAATTAAGCAGTGCCGGTGTACGCATGGGCATTATGATGGGCCCAATGATTCCCGGATTGAATGAACATGAAATGCAACGCATCATGAAAGCGGCAAGGGATAATGGCGCTACGTTTACTGCTTATACTTTCATTCGTCTTAATGGCGCTATTAAATTTTTATTCCACGACTGGTTGTATAAAAATTTTCCTGACAGGGCCGATAAAGTATGGCACTTAGTAGAACAAAGCCATGATGGAAAAGTAAATGACACACGCTGGGGCGTACGTATGAGAGGTGAAGGAAGCATTGCACAACTGGTAAACCAGCAATACAAAAAATACGGCAAGCTCTACGGCATGAATGCAGAAGAGTGGAGCCTTGACAGAACAAAATTCAGAGTACCCGGTGGACAAGGAAAATTATTTTAAACTAACTAAAAATCTATACCAATGCAATCTATTACCAAAGACTACCTGCTCGACATCATTGAAAAAAAGATGAACACAACTATTCATTTACACCGAAAACAAAATCCACATTCATTAAACATGTCGCTGTATGCAAAAGCAACAGCACATGAGATAAAAGAGTTTATACATTCTATTCCTTATTTTGATGCAGGGCTTAAAAACTTTCTTGGCAATACAGTAGAACAGCAAACAATTATAAGCCAGGCTTGGGAGCTTGAGTTTGTAAAAAAATGTGAGTTGTGGCTGGGAAGTTATGAGTGGATGTATGGGAAGCCCGGAATAGCGAATAGCAATTTCAAAAGCAACAAGGAAAGCCTCAAATTACCCTTTTAATTATTGGCATCTATTTTTAATAACTCCCCCGGGTTCATTTTTATATGTCTTATCCTCATAATTACAATTTCATCATCCATAACGTAAAAACTTATCCTGTGCTTTAGTATTTCAAAAATGGAGAAAATAGCCATCACTACACTTGATTTTTTTCAACATTGATACAACCTGTTTTGTTTTTATAATTAAAGAAGCCTTTAAACTGAAAGAATGATTACTTCATACAAGAGATAGCCTTTCCCTCTGGATTAGGTCACAAACAGAAATGGAGTCCCTTTCCAACGATGCCATAATACTGGTACTTGAAATGCAAAGGGCTGTTTAAATGAAAATACTAGTGTGTAATAAGCTTTACTGTTTCTGCAACCGTAACTTTTGCAGAGGGGTTTACAAAAAGATTCGATATTTCTGCATCGCTTGCTATGGTAACCTGTGCCCCCTCCTGCACAAACAGTGACTGGAGCTGCCGCTCTGCAGCGCTACTTTGTGAAAAACGAATAGCACCTGTTTTGCCCGACAAAATGATACTCGATGAGGAAGAACCTTTGAATGTACCATTCCCTTTTACTGCACCATCAATTGAAATAGTATTACCGGCAATACTGATAAATTTTCCATCCTTAAAATTAATATCATGCAATGACACAGATGAAGAAAGCACCGGCGCATAATTGATGCTGGCAATAGTAACATCAGCACCGGCAGGTGGCACTCCACAACATACAGCCCAGTTAGCTTCGTTGTTCCAGTTACTGTCTGCAGTTCCATACCATACATAGCCTTCAAACGAAGCATCCTGCACCATGCTGCCTGTTGAAAGTGTACGGGCACTGTCATCATAAAACATGGCAACAGGTGTAAATGAAAGATCATAAGCCAGAGCATTACCACTCACTACAGTTTCCATTCCCCGGCCAGCCCTGTGCAGGTAGCCATTTCCATTGTCATAAAATACAATGGTGGTATCCTCGCCTATATTACTGCCAACAGCCCTCACTACAACTGGCCCGTTAAAATACTCCACGTTCGAACTACCAGTTGGTGATTGTGATAACACTCCCAGCACTAACTTTTTTTGTTCCGGGCTGTTCCACTTTATTTCATATATAGGGTTCCCTTTTCCACCAGCAGCAATTGCTGCATTACCAGAGCCACCCACATAGTCCAGAAAAAACTCAGTTATATCAGTTTGCAACTGTTCATTAAAAAAACGTTTTAAAGAATCTGTACTGGCTGATTTCCCTCTTAAAACAGTTTGATAATTTCTTAATGCATTGAAAAACTTTTCATCTCCGCAAATAGTACGGAGCATTGAAACAACCATACAGCCCCTTTCATATACTGCACTGCCATAATTAGAATTCCAGATAGTGCCGCTGTTGGCTATGCCGGCATCTGGTATCCATAGGGAAGTGCTATTGAGAGACAATGCCGCATTTTTCCTGTTGTTCCTACGGATATATGGATCATATCCAAGCGATGGTACCAGTTCGGCAGCCAGCAGTTCGCCATACCTTGCAAAACCTTCCGCCAGCCAAAGATCATTCCATGTACCAAATGTTACGTTATCGCCAAACCACTGGTGCATCAATTCATGGTCAAGCGTAACCAGTGATGTAAGTGCATTTGACGCCATACCACTGAATGTTTGATGTTCCATACCACTTGCGCCAACCAATCCATCATAGTAACCATGTTTTTCCAGCAAAAAAGGATAATCACCCAACTTATTTCCAAAAGCCTGTACTACCGCATCCATTTTTCTCATAGCATCCAGTGCGCTGCTGTAATATGAACTCTGTTTGCCGGCAAGCAAGTAAAAATAAGATGGAGTGCTCCATTCCCCTGCTTGTACCTGGCTGTAATAACGGTTATATTTGGCCGCTGAAAAAAACACCAGGTAAGATGCGGTAGGATACCTGGTTTTATAAGAAAAATTCCGTTGCCCATTTGAAATAGCAGAATCAATAAGCAACCCGTTAGATGCCACCCAAAAAGTATCTGTGTTACTCCACGGAACTGTAACATTAATATCCATTGAGTCAATCTTATCCTGCATATCAGCTTTGCATGGCCACCAGTTCTTGTCTTCATAAGATTCCGACAAAGTGGTAATATAATTTTGCACCTGTCCAAATTGATCAGTATAGCTCGCCCTCACAAACCCACCACCTAGCCCATCAATAACCGGAGTACCGGAATATGATACCGTTACTGAATCAAGGGTATTACTGGCAGCAATTATTGATGGAAGTATTATGTTGAGAACATTTACATTACCAGTTGATGGAAATAAAATACCGCAATTAACGCCATGATAAGTTGCTTGTACTGATTGCTGAAACGATGATTTTATTAAATCAAAACTAATAGCGGAAACACCGGGTTGTATTGTTTTAAAATATGTAGTAACGGTTCCGGTGATAAATGAGCCTGCATTGGGATCTACAGTCCAATTGGCACGATGGTAAATTACATCAATGTTAGAGCCGGTACCGCTATTCCCGGTTGACAATGGCACAGGAGTATTATTGGCCAACCTTACAAACGGGCGTCCATGCACCTCAAATTTCTCCTGTGCAATAGCAACTTGCATAAATAACTGCACAAGTAAAAGAAGGAAATATGTTTTCATTTTTTGAAATAACCAATCAGTGGCAGATTATATCCACAGGCTGCTAAAGATAGTAAAGCCATTCTTTTTGTTACCCTGGTAAATTGAAAATTCGATCGCTTAAAGTAATTTTAACCATCATAAAATATATATCAAACAAATGAAGCAAAATCGTAGAAATTTCCTAAACAAGATTAGTATGGCAGTTTTGGCTGTTCCATTTCTATCCTCATTTAAAAATAAAAGCAACAACAACGAAATGAAAAATGTTTTTCTTCACCATGTATTCTTCTGGCTCAGTAATCCTTCGAGCCTTGAAGACAGGGACAAACTTGCAGAAGGGCTTGAAAAATTATCTGCTGTAAAAACCATCCGCAATTTTCATATTGGCAAACCGGCAGATACCAACCGGGATGTAATTGAAAGGGAATATGCAGTATCATGGTATGTGCAGTTTGATAATGCGGCAGATCAGGCCAGTTATCAAACCGATCCCATCCATTTAAAATTTATTGAGGATTGCAAGCATTTATGGAAAAAAGTAGTAGTGTATGATGCTATTGATATTAAATGACAAGGCCGATATAAATAAATACCTTTCGCTGGGTATTATTGTTCAATAAAAATTGTACAAATTTGTACTTGTAAAAACCTAACAATGATAAAAGTGAAATCATTACTACTTTGCATTTGCTCCTTGTTTGCTATTACGGCCACTGCACAGGAATATAAAATTGAAAACAACGAAGTAAAGATTGAGAAGCAAATAAATTTTAAACCCGGCACTGCAGAACTACTTCCGGAAAGCGATGCAGCTTTGCTTGTAATAAAAAAATATTTAGATGATAAATCGTACATCTCCTTGCTCCGTATAGAAAGCCATACTGACAACAGCGGCGATGCACAGGCCAGTCAAATTTTATCAGAAAAAAGAGCCGAGGCTGTTGGCGACAGGCTGGTGGCATTGGGTGTTAACTGCAGCCGTTTATTACCTGTTGGCTTTGGCGGCACAAAACCAATAGCCACCAACAGTACACCCGAAGGGAAAGCACAAAACAGGCGTGTCAACTTTGTAAACGCCCAATTAAGAGGAAAATCTATTGGCGGTATGCCGATTGATGGCGGCGGAAAGATTGGCGCTAATCTTTGCAAATAATACATCAAACGAAATAAAATGAAGCGGCCCCCAATAATTTGGGGGCCATTTTTTGGTGCTGGTTAAGGGTTGTCAATTATATAAAAGGACTGCGGTTTTTCAAAAAAATGGGTACAGGAATTAAAAACTTTCCGGTTTTTCGGTTGGGAAAAAACAGGGATAAAAGGCTGTTGAAATCAAAGGATAAGGATTGCTTCGTTGGTAACACTTTTTTCATACATATCATTTATACACCTAAAGTAAAACGACACTTTAAAACTTTTTGTTAAAGGGATTTCCATTCCTGTTAATAAAAAACAAAAGAATTTTGGAGAGGAGTATCAGAAGAGTTCAGATAGGGGCATTTCTTCCAGCAGCATTCTTTCAGAAGCTTTTCCTTCTTTATTCCATTTTATCAAACGTATTTTTCCATCGGCAATTTCAATACCTGTAATGTCGCCATCAACAAAACAACAGCATCCGGTATTAAAATAATAGGGTTTCGTTTTTGTGTAGTTGCCTACTACATACTCAAACTCGTTTTGCTTAAATTTTATTTCCCTGCCCAGTTCTTCAATCAATGCTTTATCATTTGTATGTTTAGCGGCATCCAGGTTTTTGTACAATCTTTCTAAATGAGTGAGAGAGGCAAATACCGGCTGGTGTGTGTGCCCCGTAATCAATACAGGATTTTGCTCTTTCTCACTCCACTGGTACATAAAAAGATTATGCAAAGTTTTTAATTCATCAATGGCCGAAGGCGTGTTGGGATTAAGTTGCAGAAAACTTTGCAGCGGTGCCCATATCCTGCTTACAAACCAGGCACTAAACCAGTTGCCATCACTTTGCCCATCGCCCTGGTGACCATGTGTGAGCAGTATTGGTAATATTTTATCCCCATTTTTTATATTTAGCAATACAGCTTCATAAATTTTTACTGTTCCCCTGTACATACTTTGCAAGTGGAGCCCGGCAAATGGATCGTTGTTCCAGAATACATCATGATTGCCGTACACTTTTGTATAGCGTTGCTGTCGAAAAAACTTTCTTTGTAATGCCGTGCTTTCTTTATTCTTTGCTTTTACCGGCCACACAGTATTCTCCCACAACTCCTCCTCATCGCCAAGAGAAATAAAATGAAAGCCATTATCAAGATAATATTGTAACGCTGTCATATAATTCGGCTCACAAACCATGAAATCATCGCTGCCATTTTTGGCTCCTTTGTGCTGATCGCTGAAGATGATAAACCTGGCTGCATTGATATCAGTATTTTTTACCAGCACTTTAGTACCGTTATTTTTTTTGCCTTCTTCATACAAAGCACCTAAAGCGGCATGCACCCTTTCCAGGTTGGGGCTGCTGCTGAATTTGTTTGCCAGCCATGTTACTGGTCTGGTTAATATTTTTTGAAGAAAGCGGCGCATGAGTGATAGTGCTTGCTAAAATAGATAATTATCATTTATTGAAGCGTTTTGTTTCAACTACTAAGACGCAAAGTTGCTAAGCTTTTTCTTTGTGTTTTAGCGTATTTGCGGTTATCCTGGTTTCTTTGATAGACCATCTTACACTTTGCATTGAGTTAACTGCAAATAATTTATTTTTACCAAAACACTATTTCATTTTAATGCAACAACCCCTCGAAGAAATCAAAAGTTTATTTGCCGGTTTTTCCAAAGCAATTATTACTTCCATTGACAAATTACCGCAGGCTGGTAGCGAAAGACATTATTACCGGCTGCATACAAACAAAGGAACTTATATTGCCACATATGGCGCCAACATAAAAGAAAACGAAACTTTTATTTATTTCTCAAACCATTTTGCTGATAAAAATTTAAGGACTGCCGATGTGCTGGCGATAAGCAAAGACAAACACATTTATATTCAAAAAGATTTTGGTGACGCTTGTTTGCTTGATAAATTAGAACAGTATGGATTGAATGCTGAAGTGTATGCATTGTACAAACAAAGTCTTGAACAATTAGCATTATTGCAAATAAAAGGGCACGAAGGATTAGATTATAAAAAATGCCTTACCAATGCTGCTTTTGGCAAAGAAGCAATTATGGCGGATTTGTTGTATTTCAAATATTATTTCCTGGATGCACTTCGCCGTCCTTATGACAAACAAAAGCTGATAAAAGATTTTGAAGCTTTAAGCAATTATCTCTCTCATACAGAATACAAGTTTTTTATGTTCCGTGATTTTCAAAGCAGGAACATACTGGTGGATGCAAACAACGAAGTTCATTTTATAGATTACCAGGGAGGCATGAAAGGAGCGCCGCAATACGATGCAGCTTCGTTATTGTGGCAGGCAAAAGCAAACTTACCCGACGGTTGGAAACAACGTTTGCTGGAAGATTACATGGATGCGTTTGAAAATGTTATCGGCGAATCAATTGATAAAGATGTTTTCCGAAGCCAGTACAATGGTTATGTGCTGATACGCCTGTTGCAGGTGTTAGGTGCGTATGGCTTTCGTGGTTTGTTTGAACGCAAGGCACATTTCTTAACAAGCATTCCATTGGCTTTGCAAAATTTAAAATGGTTTGTAAGCAATCAAAGTATTGGTATTGCATTGCCGGAGTTTAAAAAAGTACTGGAAATATGTATTGATGATGAAGTAATAAGAGAATTTACACCAGTACAAGCAACAGCTGATACATCATTATTGGTTGACATCCGCAGTTTTTCTTTTTTACAAAATGGTTATCCTGATGACAGTACCGGCAATGGTGGCGGATTTGTTTTTGACATGAGAGGGATTTTAAATCCTGGCAGGTTTGATGAATATAAACATTTAAGTGGCCTTGATAAACCGGTAAAAGATTTTTTGGAACAGCGCACAAAAATGCCCGACTTTCTCAACAGCCTGTTCAGTATCGTTGATATATCTGTGGAAGAATATATTAAAAGAGGCTTCGAACATTTAGCAATCAACTTTGGTTGTACCGGTGGCCAGCATAGAAGTGTGTATGCTGCGGAAGCATTAGCAAGGCATCTTCGTAATAAATTTAAAGTAAAAATAGAATTGAGACACACCAACACTCAAAACTGGAAAACGAAATGAAAGCAATGATTTTTGCAGCTGGTTTAGGTACAAGATTTAAACCGTGGACTGATGCTCATCCAAAAGCATTAGCGTTGGTAAATGGCAAATCATTATTACAACGCAATGTTGAGTATTTACAGCAATACGGAGTAAAAGATGTGGTTGTAAATATTCATCATTTTGCAGACCAAATTATTTCTGCTGTAAAGGGAAAAAATGGATGGGGCAGTAATATCATCATTAGTGATGAAACAGATGAGGTATTAGAAACTGGCGGTGGCTTATTAAAAGCAAAAGATTTATTACAAAACAATGAGCCATTCTTTACGCTCAATGCAGATTTTTTAACCGACTTAAATCTTAATAATCTTCTTGCTTATCATAAACAAAAAAAGGGATTGATTTCTTTTGGCATCACATCAAGAAAATCATCAAGGAATTTTTTATTTGATGAAAACAGTCGTCTTTGTGGATGGGTGAATAATTCAACAGGCGAAAAAAGAATTTCGATTGATAAGCCAAACTTAAAACCAATGGCTTACAGTTGTGTGGTGGTATTTGAACCAACTGTTTTTGATTTGATACCACAAAGGGGAAAGTTTTCTTTAGTAGATACTTATTTAAGTTTAGCTGCAGAATACCCAATTTATGGATATGACCACACTGGAGATAAATTAGTAGATGTGGGAAAACCGGAAAGTGTGGCAGTGGCAGAAGCCATGTTTGCCTGACATTTAATATTGCTGTAAAAAGAAATAGCTGCATAAGCCAATTACCAGTAATAAAACAGCTGTAATTAAATATGCCCTGGCGGCCCTTTTATCTTTTCTCAATAAAAGCAATAACCCCAAGCCCAGAGAACCAATGCCGCCAGCTACTGTTATTACAGCCAGCATCAGGAAAAAACCGTTACCCGGGAATGTATCTGTTGCAAAAGCGGCAGCAATTGTAACTGTTGCTGCAAGGCAGATGTTAATGAGCAGTATTTTACTTTGAAGTGTCATCAGCCTGATAAACGTATTTTTTGGAAAGATATTGAAAAGAAAAATCATTTTTCCTGAACATGTGTTCAATATGGTTGTTAACAAGTTTCATAGATATGGTATTAGCTTTCAAAACAGGGTCATTGATGATTAAAAGGAAAGCTGATGAAGAGCTGCAGGATTGAGTGGATACCCCGGTGAGGCATTGCCGCCCTGGCCGTGCCGGAGTAGCAGCGAAAGCCGGAACTAAAGCCAGGCAAGGCAAAAATGCCCACAGCCCCCAATAAAAAAACATACCTTTACACCGTAATTATTGAAGCATGGAAATTAAAGCCGGAACGTTATTATCCAATATCAACAGTCCTGCCGATCTAAAAAAGCTCAGCAAAGAGCAAATGCACCAGGTAAGCGATGAACTTCGTCAGTATATTATTGATGTGGTGAGTGTGCATGGCGGCCATTTTGGCGCCAGCCTTGGTGTGGTGGAATTATCTGTTGCCTTGCATTATGTTTACAACACGCCCTACGACCAATTGGTATGGGATGTGGGCCACCAGGCTTATGGGCATAAAATACTTACCGGCCGCAGGGATATTTTTCCTACTAACAGAAAGTATCATGGATTAAGCGGTTTTCCCAAAAGAAGCGAAAGTGAATATGACACTTTTGGCGTGGGGCATTCCTCCACTTCTATCAGCGCTGCATTGGGTATGGCAATGGCGGCCAAATACAAAGGCGAAAAAGACAGGAAAAGCATTGCTGTAATTGGTGATGGAAGCATGACTGCAGGCCTTGCTTTTGAAGCAATGAACCATGCCGGCGTTGCAGACAGTGATGTACTTATCATTTTAAATGATAACTGCATGAGTATCGATCCAAATGTTGGTGCATTAAAAGAATATTTAACCGACATTACCACTTCGCCAACATACAATAAAATAAAAGACGAGGTATGGAATGTGCTGGGTAAATTACCAGCTGGTAAAAATCTGAGCCGTAAAGTGGCGCATAAAATTGTAGAAGGTGTAAAGGGCGCTGTTACCGGCAAGTCAAATTTATTTGAAGCATTAAAGCTACGCTACTTTGGGCCCATAGATGGCCATAACATCAGCAAGCTGATTGATACACTGCAGGATCTTAAAAATATTCCTGGCCCCAAAATTTTACACATAGTTACAGTAAAAGGCAAGGGTTATGCGTTGGCAGAAAAAGACCAAACCAAATGGCATGCACCAGGCTTGTTTGATAAAGTAACAGGAGAAATTCACAAAAAGACTTTTGACATTCCCCAGCCGCCAAAATACCAGGATGTATTTGGACATACCATGATTGAGCTGGCAGAAATGAATGAACGCATTATGGGTATTACACCTGCTATGCCAAGCGGCTCGTCTTTAAAATATATGATGGAGAAAATGCCGCACAGGGCTTTTGATGTAGGCATTTGTGAGCAACATGCGGTTACACTCAGCGCCGGGTTGGCTACACAAGGCATGAGGGTGTTTTGCAATATCTACTCTTCTTTTATGCAAAGGGCATATGATATGGTAGTGCATGATGTGGCCATACAAAAACTACCGGTTGTGTTTTGTCTTGACCGTGCCGGCCTGGTGGGTGAAGATGGGCCAACACATCATGGCTGCTATGATATTGCTTACATGCGCTGCATTCCCAACATGATAGTGAGTGCACCGATGAATGAAAAAGAGCTCCGCAACCTGATGTACACTGCACAATTAGAAAGCAATAAATACCCGTTTGTTATCCGCTATCCACGTGGTGAAGGCACCATGCCGGAATGGAAAACTCCTTTTGAAGAAATACAAATTGGTAAAGGCAGGAAATTAAAAGACGGTGAAGAAGTTGCGATACTTTCATTCGGCCATCCGGGAAATTTTGCGGCTGCTGCTATACGTGATGTAAAAGCAGAAAGCATTAACCCTGCTCATTACGATATGCGTTTTGCTAAGCCTTTGGACGAAGCATTGCTGCATGAAGTGTTTGATAAATTCAACAAAATAATTACTGTTGAAGATGGTACTGTTGTGGGAGGTTTTGGCAGCGCTGTACTTGAGTTTATGAATGAACATGGCTATAAAGCTGAAGTAAAAATTATGGGCATTCCCGATCGCTTAGTGGAGCATGGCACACCTAAGCAATTGTATGACGAAATTGGTATTGATGCCAATGGCATTGCAAGTGCTTTGAGGGAGATGGTGAAGGTGAGTGCAACATTTCAATAATAAATTGCAAACTGTATTATAAATCCCAGCTTTATAATTGTTGGGATTTTTATTTATATCAACCCCGGAAAACAAGCATTTTTTATTCCTCAAAATACACCCTCTTCACTCTCTGTGAAATTCCAGTAAGGATTTCATAAGCAATGGTACCACTCCATTTCGCCAATTGGGCTACAGGTAACTGTTCGCCAAATACAACTACACCATCTCCTTCCCGTACATCAATGCCCGTAACATCAAGCATGGTCATATCCATACACACATTGCCCGTAACGGGGGCAAGTTTATCATTTACCCACATAAAACCATTACCATTACTGAGGTTCCTTGGGTAGCCATCAGCATAGCCAATGCGTACCGTGGCTATTACAGAATCTTTTTGTGCAACACTGCTGCGGTTGTAGCCAACACTTTCACCAGCCTTTACCATTTTAAGTTGTGAAACTGTAGTTTTTAATGTGCTTACATTCCTCAACTGCTGCTGCATTTTATCATTGCCATCTACGCCATACAAACCAATACCGAGGCGTACCATATCAAACTGCAGGTTTTTGTGCCGGTGAATAGCAGATGTATTGGCAATATGTTTAATAAAATGGTAAGGAATATTTTTCTCAAGCAAAGAGCAGGCGCTTGTAAATATAACTGCCTGTTGTTTGGTAAACTCATCATGTGCAGCACTGTCGCTGGCAGCTAAATGAGAAAAGACAGATTGTACTTTAAACGCTGCAGATGATTGCATTTTTTTACAAAGGCTTTCTATATCCCCAGTTTCAAACCCAAGCCGGTGCATACCTGTATCAAGTTTAATATGCACAGGATAGTTAGTAATGCCACTTTGCAAGAGATACTCTTCAAAAGCATTTAATATTCCAAAAGAATAAAGCTCTGGTTCCAGGTTGTGCTGCACCAGCATATCAAAAGTGGCTTCTTCAGCATTCATCACCATGATTGGTAAAGCTATGCCAGCCTTCCGCAATTCTACACCTTCATCAGCATAAGCAACAGCCAGGTAATCAATTTTATGAAACTGCAGAAGGTTGGCAATTTCAAAACTACCACTGCCATAGCTGAATGCTTTTACCATTGCCATCAGTTTTACTCCGGGGTTTAGTAGCTGCTGGTAAGCTTTTAAATTATGTGTAACTGCATTTAAATTTATTTCTAAAACAGTCTGGTGTGTTTTGTATTCAAGCAAATGGCCAATCTCTTCAAACTCAAATATCCTTGCTCCTTTTAATAAAATCGTTTCGTTGTGAAAATGCAATGAAGGAAAATGTTTTATAAATTCATCCGTGCTTTTAAAAAATGATTTCTCTGCTACTGCATCAAAGGCTTCCCGGTATTTTGATATTTCTGTGCCAATGCCAATCAACCTGTTAATCTTTTTTTGCCTGAGTATTTGAGCAATTTCGGTATATAAAGCGTCGCTGGTTTTGCTACTTTGCAAAATATCACTGATTATAACTGTACGCTTAGTATGCTGTTGCTGTTGTTGCAAAAAATCCAATGCTATAGAAAGCGAAGTGATATCGGCGCTGTAGCTGTCATTAATTACAGAACAATTATTGATGCCTTGTTTTAATTCAAGCCGCATTTCTACCGGCTTTAGCTGCATCATCCGTTCAGAAATTATTTCATCGCTTATTTGAAAGTGCAGCAATATACACCAGCAGGTAATGGCATTTTTTATAGCTGCATCGTTTGTAAAAGGAATGGAGATGCTGATGTTTCTATCCCTAAACTTTGCTTTTACAATGGTATTATATGGCTGCACTTGTATAGAAACAATATGAAGTGTTGCATTTTCATGTTCGCCCCAGGTGAATAATGTGTTGGTGTTGGATGTATGTAATTGCTGCATTGCTTCATCCACCAACACATCATCTTTGCAATAAACAATAATTGATACGGCAGCAAATAAAATTACTTTCTCTGCTACTTTTTGTTTTATGCTTTCAAAACCTTCACTATGTGCTTCGCCAATATTAGTAAAGATGCCAATTGATGGTTCAATGATTTGCTGCAGTTTTTTCATTTCACCGGGCAGCGAAATGCCGGCTTCAAAAATAGCCAGTGTATGCTGGTTGTTTATTTGCCATACACTCAGCGGCACGCCAATTTGCGAATTATAACTTTTAGGGCTTCTTACAATATTATAATTAGGCTGCAGCAATTGATACAACCATTCTTTAATAATTGTTTTTCCATTACTTCCGGTAATGCCAATAACTGGCAATGAAAATTGCTGCCGGTGATACCCAGCCAATTGTTGCAAAGCAATCAACACATTATTTACTTGTAAAAAGTTAGCACTGGAAAACTTTGCCAACTCTGATGTGCTGATATTTTCACTCACCACAAAATTGCGAACCCCTTTTTCATATAATTCACCAATAAATGAAGTGCCCGATCGCCTTGGGCCGCCAAGTGCAAAAAACAAGGATGTATTTGGGAATAATAATTTTCGGCTGTCGAGCAGTAAATGTTCAACCAGTGCATCATCATGCTGCTGCAAAATATTTGCATGGATGACTGCTGCTATTTGTGAAATATTATACACGCCGTTTAACTATTCAAAATTATCCTCTTCTTTTATTTCAGTACTCTTTTTCATAAAAATGGAATAAAAAATGGAACCGCTGATACAGAGAATGATTACTGCAAGCGATAAAAATACCTGGGTGTTTTTTTCCATCCATTGATTAAGCCAGTGTTCAGCAAGCATTTTTATACCAATAAACATAAGTACAATAGCAATGCCCTGCTGCAGGTAATCAAACTTGGCTACAGCACCTTTTAACAAGAAGAAAAGGCTTCGTAAACCCAGCACAGCAAAAATATTAGAAGTATAAATTACCAGTGTGTCTCTTGAAATACCCATCACCGCAGGAATAGAATCAAGAGCAAATACCAGATCGATACCGGCTAGCAATAAGATAACAATGGTGATGGTGGTATAAAATTTTTTCCCTTCATGATCCACCCTATATTTTCCATCGCCATCATGCGCCACCACGGGCAGGTACTTAGTGAGAAACTTATACAATTTGGATTCATGCGGACGAAACTCATCATCATCGCCTGCTGTAAACATTTTGTAGCCGGTAAATAAAAGGAATGCCCCAAAAATATACAACACCCAATGAAACTTTGCCACCAGCGCCACACCAACAGTGATAAACAATACCCTGAATACAACCGCCATTAATATTCCAACCAGCAACACCCGGCCATAATGTTTTTGCTGAATACCAAAGGCTGTGAAAATGAGTATGAATACAAAAATATTATCAATACTAAGGCTCCATTCCATCAGGTAGGCGCTCAGGTATTCAATAGCAAGGTCACGGCCTTTTTCAACCCACATAAAAACAAAAAAGCCCAACGCCAATGCCACCCAAAAAAACGTTTGGTACAATGCCGTCTTTATGCTGATGATTTTATTTTTTTTGCTGAGTAGCCCAAGATCAAACACAAGTGCCAGCACCACAATGGCGCCAAAAACAATGTATGTAATCTGGGTGGTATCCATTTTGTAAAGTAAATGCCTGTTGGTTACAATACAGGCTTATAATTGAGTAACGGTGTATTTCCTCTTTCTGCGCCATTGATATACAAAAGCAAATAAACATACCAGCAGTATTGGTGCCATTATGTTTATTATTTGCCAGGCAGATTTTTCTTCTTCCACTTTTTTAGGATTTAGCAGGCGAAGTGTATAGTCTTTTCCTTTTGCTTCCATCAGGCCGCTTCTGTCAACAAGATAATCCATACAGTTTTGTAAAAAATCCCTGTTGGCAAATGGAAACTCTTTTTGTGTGCCATAGGCATACTGGTTCATTCCCATTGGTATCGGCTGATTGTTGGCAGCTCCGTTTAATACTATGTCGCCATCAGACACCACAATTATTTTCCCTTTCGATACAGCTTCAGAAAGAAAATGGCCGCCATAGCTTTCAATAGAATCTTTCATTGACTGCGAAAGCCTGTTGCGATAGAGTGATTGAAATTTTCCTTCCAGTAAAACTGCCGCAGGTATATTTTGTTTTTTAAACTTATCGTTTTCCGGTGCATTTACATTTTCCCTTCCGCTTATTAATGCAGGTGTTGAAATAACCCTTGTATTGGCAGATGAACTCAGCAAAATTGTTTTCTTAATCCCTTCTGCTTCCACGGTATCTACAGAGTTAACAAACTTGCCTGCCACTAACCCAATATTCTTATTTATTGGGTGATTGGATTTTGTTTGGAATAACGGAAAATAATTCCATTGAAGCCATTCATACTGGCCGTTACCATTTACATCAAAAGGCAACAGGTCGCATTGAAGATCCATTATTAAATCGCTGTTGATACGAACACCATAGCGAAACAGCAAATCATTTAAACCCAGCCCACGATCATATGCAATTACCTCATTCTTTTGTTGAAGACTGTCCATTTCCGCCTCAAGTTTATCAACAAACATCAGCAGCTTACCTCCTCTCATTACATACTGATCAATCTTTAATTTCTCTTCTTCAGTAAATGGCTTTGTTGGTTTTGTTATAATAAGCAGGTTGAATGTATCTGGTATTGCTGGCTGTGTGTTAATATTAAAAGTAAAAAGCTGGTAATCTTTTCTCAGCACATTCTGCACCATATCATATGTGTTGTACCCGGAAGGTTCTCCATTACCTACAGAATAGGCTACTAATGGTTTACTTGCGTAAGAAAGTTTATCAATGGCTTCCGCAAATTTATATTCCATCATCGCTTCAGCACTGTTGAGGTCGCTTGCAGACAGCAAAATCTTATTACCGGAATAAAGGTTTACTGCTATTGTTTTGTCTTTATAGTGAACTAGAGCCGCAGGAAAAACAAACTGCTGCTGTTCGCCGGATTTTATCTGCACTTTCAAGTTGATAGGATCAACTCCTAGGGCCGCAGCCGTGTCACCATACTTTGTATTTACATCATCCATTTCATCATCTGGCAATACAAAACGATAGCTTATTTTATTACCTGCCACTTCTTTAAACTCCTGTAGTGTTTCTTCTGCAACGGTGGCCAGTCTTTTAAAAGCACTTGGAAATTCTCCCTTTAATAAAATATCAACCCTTACTTCTCCATCTAACTTCTTCAGTAATTTTTTTGTGGGTGCAGATAATGTAAAGCGTTTTTCGCTGGTAAGATCAATACGCTGGTGCCACAAAGATGCCAGCAGGTTCATTCCCGCCAGTAACAAGATTACAGCTATCAATCCTGCACCTTTGCCTGAAACTTTTTTGAGAGTGCTCATTAATTACGTTGCAGTTTTTTTTCGGTAATAAACAGGAACAGGAAAATAATACTGATAAAATAAATGATATCCCTGGTATCAATAACTCCACGGCTGATGCTGCGGTAATGAAAATCTATACCAAGCATTTCTATATAATAATCTATTTTTCCCTGGAACACTGGCAGTTTACTCAACGCACTAAATCCAAAATAAAGAATAATACAAGCAAATGTGCTTAACAAAAAAGCCACGACCGCATTACCTGTAAAACTGCTGCAGCATAAGCTGATAGCGGCAAAAACTGCTGCCAGCAAAAACAAACCAATATAACTGCCGGCAATGCCACCGCTGTCAATACTACCTGCAGCACTCAGGTTTTTTATAGTGAGTATGTAAATAAAAGTGGGAACGATCACAAACAACAACACCAGCAATACGCTCAGGTATTTTCCCCATACAATTTGGCGACAGCTTAAAGGTTTTGTTCTTAATATTTCAAATGTGCCGGTTTTTATTTCTTCGGATAAAGAACGCATGGTAATGGCAGGCACCAAAAAAACAAGTACCCAAGGTGCCAATTCAAAAAATTTGTCCAATGTGGCATAACCAAAATCAAAAATGTTGCTGTCTTTTAAAACAAACAGGAAAAGGCCGTTGACCAGCAAAAACAAAATGATGGCAATATAACCAGTGAGGTTACTGAAAAACTGGTGCAGTTCTTTTTTACAAATGCTCAGCATGGATTTTTAAAAATTGTTGCAATTTACTATTTAGGGTGTTACAAAAATTTAATTACTGTTTTTGCCGGATTAATAGGTAAATTCACAGAACAGAAGTTTAGTTGAAGAAATTGCTGGTTATCCATTACAAAATCACCCGGCATGAGAAAACTGTTACTTAGCTTCATAGCGCTCTCTTTAGTTGTAATAGCAAAAGCCCAAGTCAATATTTGGGGTAGTGCTGTCTATGTTACTGTTAATGGCAACGCTCAATTTTTCAATACAAAAGAAATAAATACACCTTATGCTATTGGGAATATAAACTTCAGTGGCAGCATAGGTGTATTTGGCAAAAACAGCGGCAACCTAAAGATAAATGGAGCCGAGGTAAACATTAATAGTACCGGGCCAGTGTGCAGTGTAAAACTATTTTACTGTGTTTATAAAAGTGGTGAGCGGCCTGCACAACCAGTGTTTCATTCCATTGATTTATCATCTTATTGCAACTGTAATGGAAACAACTTTGCAGGCTGTGGCAGCAAATCATGCTATAATACAAGCGATAAAAAATTTCAGCATGTTACAGCATCTGTCGATCTTACCCAAATGGAAACAGGCGATTACACAGCAGAAGTGTTTTACGCAGCCGCAGCTGGTGACAATTGCAGTGAACGATATACAGACGATAATGGCGGCAATAATTACAAAGCCTTTTTTACCATTACAACAGCCCTTGCACTGAATATGACTTTTCTAAACGCCCTTGCCCGTGAAGAGGATATATTAATAAAATGGGTGGTGCAAAACGATATAGACATTCGCAACTATGAAGTGGAAAAATCCCTCACAGGCCTTAACTTTTCCGTGATACAAAACATCAGCTCTTTGCAGGCACCCAATAGCAGCTCATATATTATCAGTGACTCACATCCCATAATTGGCACTAATTATTACCGCATTAAATCGTACAATATGAATGGTACGGTAAACCTGTCCAGGGTATTCCGTGTTTATTATGGCAAAGTGGGCAATACAGTTCTTATATATCCTAATCCTGTGGGCCAGCAACTCATCATCAGGTTTGCAGGTGTAAAAAAAGGCAGCTATAAAATGACAGTGCTGGGCACCAATGGACAAACGATAGTTACACAAAACCTGGTGCATGACGGCATTGACAAAACCATACAGGTAACCCTGCCACCCAAGATGGCTCATGGTATTTACAGGCTTTTTTTAATTGATAAATACCAGTTTTACAAGCAGTCATTTATGGTAAAATAATTTTCCCCTTTGTGCAGCGTTCGTTAAAAGGGCTTTGTCTAAACAGCAAACTATTATCTATCGGCTTATATTTTTACATTTAGTTGTTTACCAAAACCAACTTCGGGTCTCCTGCCTTTTGGCGGGAGATTTTTTTTATGGAAACCTTTACCTCAGGCATCTCAAGTAAAAAAATTATGAAAAAACTTATTATGCTTGCTGCAGCCGGGCTTTTATCTGCACAACTAATGGCGCAATCTGAAAAAGTTGCACCACCTCCGCCGCCACCAGCACCACCTGTAGCTGCTGATGCTCCTGCGCCGCCTGAACCGCCAATAGTACCGGCCCCACCCGAAGTAGCCGAATTGCCAACCCCTCCTCCACCGCCTCCGCCGCCTGCAAAGTTACCAGCCAATATAAAGGGCATCAGTGTGCAAAACGATATACTTACAGTTACTTTAAAAAACGGCAAAAAAGAAGTATATAATTTGTCTGTGCCAGATGAAGAAACAAAATTTAAAAATAAGTATGGGGATATCATTCCACCACCACCACCAGCTAAAAAAAGAAAGCAGTCCTGATATACTATTCACTTTATCTTTCAACAATTAAAATAACAAAGCCCCTTTGCAGGGGCTTTGTACATAGGGGGTGAAATTAGTGCCGGGCTAACTATCCTGTTGGGGGCCACAAGGGTACTGCTATCACAATTGCCCGGACTTAAAATCTTACGGATTGGACATTGCTATTAACGGTAAAGCAAATACTTCATTGTTTGCGGAAACTGGTAATTTGAAGAAGATATGAAGATGAAATACAGGGATTGGTAAAGAGTTTTACTGTTCTTTTACCTTTTTATTAGCCCAATACACACCAAATAATATTATCAGCAGGCAGACAGCCTGCCAAAAGCTAAAGTTTTCTTTAAAATAAATACCCCAGGCAATGGCTACAAAAGGGATTCCGTAAGTGACCATGCTGGCAAAAACAGCGCCTGCCCTTTTTACCAACATATAAAAAAGAATAGTGGCAATGGCTGTGCCACCAATACCTAAGACAATAGAGGCGGCCAGGGCTTTCATCGTTCCTTCATCAGAAAAAGGAAGTGAAAAAAAATTTGTGAAAAACAATACTCCCAATGCCGGAATGGCATTTAACACAAGCGCTGTTGCAGCTACTTGTAATGACGAAAGGTGGGAAAGATACCTGGAAACAATATTTACATTGAGCCCATACATGAGGGTAGCCAGTAAAATAAGAAAAGGATACAGAATATTCTCAACTGATTTTATTCCACCCTTGCTCAGCAGCAATAATATGCTACCCAAAAAGGCAATCAATATCCCAACAATTTTATTGGCTGGTGCAGGCCTGTTAAAAAACAAAGCCCCGATAATAATTACAAAAATGGGCGTGAGAGAATTGAGCATACCCGCCAGAGAACTATCAATTTCCTGCTCAGCAATGCAAAAAAGAAACGCCGGAAATAAACTACCCAATGCACCAGACAAGAAAACCGTTGGCAATAGCCTAAATGGTATTTTACCCCATGCTTTTACTGCTACGGGTAATAATACAGCACCAGCTGCTACTAACCTTACCGCAGCAATATTGTATGGGCTTAAATGATTGTCGAGCCCTATTTTCATTAAAATAAAACTACTGCCCCATATTACAGAGAGTACAATAAACAATATCCAGTCGGCTAGTTTTTTACTCACTAAGCAAAGATGTTATTTACAACCTATATACCACTATATCACTTTTACAACTATAAGCAGTATCAGTTAATTTTTAATAAAGACTACTAATAATTGAAATAATGCACATAAAAATACCTGCCAATAGAGTTTATATTTATATTTAGCCTGGTAAACCTAACTATTCTATCAACTCCAAAACTATTAATCATGGGAATGTTTAAAGAATTTAAAGAATTTGCTCTTAAGGGAAATCTTGTTGACATGGCTATTGCCTTTGTAATGGGCGGTGCCTTTGGCAAAGTCGTTACAGCCTTTGTAGAGAAAATGTTTGCCCCTATTACGTCGTTAATAACGGGTGGAATTGACTTAAACAAACTGGCCTACGAATTAAAACCGGCAGAAACAGATGCCGCAGGAAAGGTTACAAAAGAAGCGGTTTCTATCCACTGGGGTGAGTTTCTTACTGCCTGTATTGATTTTATACTGGTTGCTTTTGTAATGTTTATGATTATAAAAGCCATAAATAAAATGAAGAAAAAACAGGAGGAAACCCCTGCTGCACCACCTGAAGATATTACTCTTTTAAGAGAAATAAGGGACTCACTTAAAAAGTAAAAAATATACCCTATTTTCGCAGCGGCTTCAAAAAAATTGAAGCCGCTGTTTTATTAATTAATACCAAACTAACATGAAAAGACTGCTGGGATTACTGTTTGTAACAATTTTTAGTCTTCAACTTACCGCACAGGATGCTTCTGTAAAAGAAATACAGGCTGCTTCTTCAAAATCAACTGCCAACACCGATACTTCAAAAAAAGCAAATAAAAATGGTTGGGTTCGTGGCGCTAATGTTGCTTTTGGCCTTACCCAAATTGGCAATAAAAACTGGATAGCCGCCGGCAACGATGAATTTACCTTGTCTTTCGCTGCATCACTTAATGCTTTTGCCAACCGCAAATGGGGCAATCGTATGCAGCACAACTGGGATAATATGCTGGATATAAATTACGGTTTGGTAAATACTACAACCCTTGGTGTAAGAAAAGTAAATGACCGCCTTGACTTTACAAGCAAATATGGCTACCAGCCAAAAAAATGGAAGAATACCTATGTAACAATGTTCAGTCAGTTACGTTCGCAAATTACCAGTGGTTATCAATATGATTATTTAGGCACTACCGAAAAAAGAAGGAATTCTGGTTTCTTTGCGCCTGCATATATCATTGTTTCTCCAGGTATTGAGTGGAAACCCAATAGCTGGTTCTCACTGTTTGGTTCTCCATTAAGTGCAAGGTGGGTAATTGTAACCAATGGCCCATACAGCTATGCAGGACAGGGTGGTATTTTCAACGGGCAACAAGAAACCGCATTAGCAACTTTATATGGTGTTGACCCTAAGAAGGAAAGCCGTGGTGAATTTGGTGCTTTTGTAACCGCTTCTATTAAAAAGGATATCTTCAAAAACAGGGTTGCTTATTATAGTAAACTTGATTTGTATTCAAACTATATCAAAAAGCCTGAAAATGTAGATGTGTTCTGGACAAACCAGTTTAAAGTGAAGTTGACAAAATGGCTTAATGTGAATTATCAATTAGACATGCAGTATGATGATGATGTAAAAAATCCAAAGAACCCATCTAGCGCTATTGGATTACAGGTATTATCCACATTTGGTGTGGGTGTTGCTTTCAAAATGTAATTATCACCTAGTTATTAATACATTTGCTCCTCCCTTTTGGGGGGAGTTTTTTTATCATTAAATATTACGGAATTGAACACCGCAACATACCAGATAAAGCTGGAACAGTTTGAAGGGCCTTTTGACCTGTTGCTGTTTTTTATCGAGAGGGACGAACTGGATATTTATAATATTCCCATCACAAAAATCACCAATGATTTTCTTGATTTTATTCACCAGGGCGAAAGACTGAATATAGAACTTAGCAGCGAATTTATTTTGTTCATCAGTACGCTTATGCGTATTAAAGCCAAAATGCTGATACCTCGTAAAGAACTGGATGCCGAAGGCAACGAAATAGATCCAAGACAGGAATTGGTAAATAAAATTCTTGAATACAAGAAGTATAAAGAAGCATCAACCAAACTGGCGGAGCTGGAAGAAGTGAGGATGCTAATGTTTAAACGTGGCAACCTGCAAAGAGAACTGTCGCAGATTGGCGAAGAATCAGGAGAAGGCACCGAGATACAAGCCGTTACTTTATTCAAGCTGATGAAGGCTTTTGAAAAAGTAATTCAAAAGTTGCATGACAGGAACAACAAGCCGGTGCACACCGTTATCCAGTACAACTATACAATGGAAGAAAGCAGGGATTATATGCTCAACCATTGCCGTACAGAAAAAACAACTTCGTTTGAAAAAATATTTGATGTATGTGAAGACAGGATGCATGCTTTGTTCCTGTTTTTAAGCCTGCTTGAACTCTCACAGCAAAAATATTTGATGATTGTAACCGGTGAAGGAAAAAATAATTTTATTGTGGAGTACAACGAAAACAGGGAAGAAGACAATAACACACCGCTCGACTACAATCAAATGACAAGCTTTAACTAATAAAAACAACCCCGGCAGAACCGGGGTTGTTTTTTGCTAATATGTCAGGAAAATAGGACTGGCTTATTATTTGATGTTTAAACATCAAAATTAAAAAAAGAAATCATGAAAACAATATTGCAAAGGGCTTCCGAAAGGGGAAGCGCCGACCACGGATGGCTTAAGCCAAATTTTTATTTCAGCTTCGCTGGATATTACAATCCTGAAAAAATACATTTTGGTTTACTTAGGGTTTTAAATGATGACTTTATTGAAGGTGGTGGCAAATTTCATACACATCCGCATGATAACATGGAAATAGTAACCATTCCATTATCAGGCGCTGTGCATCATAAGGACAATACTGGCGGGGAAGGTATTATCAAAGCAGGTGATGTGCAGATAATGAGTGCAGGGAGTGGTGTTTTACATTCTGAAGCAAATGCTTCAGCTACGGACTTGCTCAACCTGTTTCAAATATGGGTTTTTCCAAAAGTAAAAAACATAAAACCAAGATATGACCAACGCACATTTGATGTAAATGAAAGGACAAATAAATGGCAGGTTGTTGTTTCACCCAGGGAAGAAGACAAAGCTTTATGGATAAACCAGGATGCCCGGTTTGCATTAACTAACCTGGGGGCAGGTAAAACATTAAACTATGAAAATGCTTTTAAAGGTAATGGTGTTTATTTGGTAGTGGTAAACGGCAGTGTAAAAATTGGCGATACCATTTTGAATAAGAGAGATGCGTTAGGTGTGTATGATACCAACTCATTCAGTATTACTGCTGCAGAAGATGCAGAGCTATTAGTAATAGAAGTTCCGATGAATTAAAATAGTAATACAGTACTTTAAAGAGCAACTTAATAAGTTGCTCTTTTTATTAATTGTATATCCAGAGTAGAACAGGTTTATCTGCATCATCTAAATACCTGGCAAGCTTTTTTAAAAACGATGTTGAAACAGTTGGGCAACCCTGGCTCATACATAAATGACCTGCTCCAATCTCAGCATCAGGCACACACTCATGAGCATGAAGCACAACAAAACGGTTAAAAGCGTTGCTGTTTGTTTTTTCAAGCCCATACAGTTTATAAGCAAGCCCAAATTTTCGAAATAGGCATTTCCAATTTTGTATTTACCCAACGAGGTAGAATTACTTCCTGGCACATTTGAGAAAGTTATGTTTTCTCCATTGCTGTTTCCATAACCATGCGCCACTAATCCTGCATATAATACAGAATCATGTTGGGTATCGTAAACAAAAAACCTGTTGTTGACGCTTTCTATTTTCATATCAACCAAAAAACAAAAATGGGTATTGTAACCATTGTCACCTGCAAATTGCTTTAACCTGCTGCCAAAACTGTGAAGCCTTGCAGGTAGTACTGGAACAGCATTTTTTTCTTTTGTTATTCTTTTAACCATGCTTGTTTTTTCAGCAACGGGAGGCTTATGAAAAAACCGCCATACAAATGGGGTTACTGCCATAAAGGCAAAACAAAAAATTAAGAGCCGGTTCATACAGGAAGATTTTTTGGGGTTGAGATACAATATTAAAAACCTTCCATATTAAAGATTAGTTAAACTGGCATAAGTAAAAGTTAAGAACCTCAGTAGTAACGTCGCTCAAAACCAATTATCTTCATTCTGCTTTTAAATCAAAAGACTATATGCCGCTTCCGCTTATTTTATTCCTCATCATAGCTGTATTAATATTGCTTACAACTACATTTAAAGTAAGCCCTTTTATTGCCCTGATATTTGTGTCAATACTGGCAGGCAGCATGCTGGGTATTCCTGTAACTGCCATTGCCAAATCAATTCAGAAAGGTATAGGCGATATGCTGGGTTCAATCATCATTGTTTTATCTGCAGGTGCTATGATTGGAAAACTAGTAGCAGAAAGCGGTGCAGCCAAAGTGATTGCTGATAAAATTATGAATGTGTGCGGCAAAAGATACTTGCAATGGGGATTAATGTTTACAGGACTGGTAATTGGCATCCCGCTGTTTTATAATGTTGGTTTTGTATTGGTAATACCAATCATATTTACATTAGTATATCAATACAAATTACCCGTTGTATATGTTGCTATACCTATGTTGGCTTCTCTTTCAATTGCACACAGTCTTTTGCCACCGCATCCATCCCCGGCATCTTTAGTGGGAACCTTTCATGCAAGTATGGGCAAAACATTTTTGTATGGAGTGATGGTTGCCATACCTGCAATAATTTTAGCAGGCCCGTTTTTTTCAAAAGCAATAAAAGGATTACAAACTGAAGGCACTATATCCTTTACCGGCGAAGGCAATGTCACTCATTCACTACCGGGTTTTGCAAACAGTATGTTTTCATCTATGTTGCCTGTATTTTTATTGGGGGCTACAACAATTTTATCGCTTATCCTTCCTGTAACATCTTCATTACAGGTGATAATTGGTTTTGTAAATGACCCAACAATACTGATGACGGTATCTCTTTTAATAGTTACTTATACGCTTGGAATAAAGCAGGGGAAAAATATTAAACAGGTAATGGCTGTTTATGAAAATGGCATTAAAGATATTGCGATGATTATTTTAATTATTGGCGCTTCTGGTGCATTAAAACAAATTTTAATTGACAGCAACGCAAGCGAAATAATAGCAGGTTATTTTAAACAGGTAAATATTCATCCGCTGGTATTGGGCTGGTTACTGGCTGCGGTAATAAGAATATGCCTTGGTTCAGCAACAGTAGCCGGTTTAACTGCGGCAGGCATCATAGCACCAATGATGTCAAGTATGAATGTAAGCCCCGAATTAATGATACTTTCAATTGGCGCTGGCAGCATTTTCTTTTCGCATGTAAATGATACCGGTTTCTGGATGTTTAAGGAATACTTCAATCTGTCCTTAAAAAATACATTTCTCTCCTGGTCATTGATGGAAACTATTGTATCGGTAATGGGGTTAATTGGTGTATTGCTGCTGAATATGTTTATTTAATTAATAGTAATAATGGGTAGCTTTTGGATAACTGGTTTTTAAATGCCAAAAAAAGTTTTAGCTATGTAAACGCATGGCATGTTTTTAGCGTATCTGTTTCAAACATCCTAATAAGTTCTCATAAATATAACTTTTCCGGCAACCATGTATTGTAACTTTACGAAGAGAAGCTAATGCAAAGCCGTAAACTTTTATTTTTTCTATTGTACTTGTTGCCTGCCGGAAAACTGTCGGCTCAAAATTATCATGCCATGAATGGATCTATATATGCAGGCAGCTTAAGCCCGGCTGCAAACCCGGCTGCCATTGTATATGTTCCCTACTCATGGGATGTAACACCACTGGCTCTCCAGTTTAAGCAGAACACAAATGCATTTATAATAAAAAACTTCTCCCTTCTTTCCCCTTCGGGTAATGCAGAAGTAATAAATAATTTTGGCACAAAAAAGCGTTTCCTTTTTTTCACGCAGGATATACGTTTGCTGAACACAAGGATTAATTTAAATGCTTCCTCCGCTATTGCTTTTGGTGGAACAATCCGCAATTATTTTTATGGATCGTCTAATACCACAAATTACCAGGATACCAGCTACAGCCTTGCAGATTTTCAAAGAATAAATCTTGAAAATCAGCCGCTCAATTTTAATGGCGCCGCTAGCGCATGGGCTGAATTATATGCATCGTATGCCCGTACCATAAAGGATGATGGTTATACTATATTAAATGCTGGCGTTACAATAAAATACAACCACTCTCTTGCAGGTGGTTATGTGCAAGGCCGTGATGTACGGTATGTGCCCGACAATGATACTGTAAACCGGGGTGGTTTTATTTTAACCAATGGAAGTTTGCAGTACGGTTATTCCGCCAATATTGACAATATAAGTGGCAACAAATCACTAAATAATTTTTTGCAAAATACTTATGCAGGTATTAGCGCCGATATTGGTATGGAGTATATTTTTCTTTCAACAGATGAAGCCGATGAAGATGATCCTTACGCTTACAAAACAAAAGCAGGCATCAGCATTATGGATATTGGTGGCAACCGGTTTCGATATAGTAACCGAAGCCGCTTTGGTAATACTGTAAAAACAGGGATTAATGATACGATACTGGAAGCTAAGTTTAAGCCCGTAAAAAATATGGATGACTTTAATGACAGCCTCGCCACAATAGCCAATCCATTAGCTACTTTAAATGGAGATTTTACGGTTTATAAACCCACACGCCTTGTTATAAACATTGATCAGCACATAAGAGAAGATTTTTTTATCAATGCCGAACTTACGCTTCCACTTATATCGCTGGCAGGGAAAAACTATTTGTATATAAAAGATATAAACTTACTGTCTGTAACGCCACGCTGGGAAAAAAGAAGGATTGGAGCTTATATGCCTATGCTATTTAATATGCGTAAGCAGTTGATGATTGGTGGTGCTCTCAGGGCAGGGCCTTTACTATTTGGCATACATAACCTTGCAAACCTGTTTACAAAAAACAGCATTCAAAACGGCGGAATGTACCTTGCAGTTACCATAAGGCCAGGTAACAAACATGGGCAACAAAAAGACAAGAATAACAATATTGACAAAGAAAAAATAAAGCGGCTAAGGTGTACTAAATTTTAACTGGAAAAATCTACACATTTTCACCGGCATTCTTCTTCACAATTTCTTTCCACTGCTCTTTTGTTATTTGATATACAAAATTTGGTTGTGAAGGCTCGCCATAATAAGCCATATCTTTTTCGCCAATCCGCTCTCCTCCTAATTTTTCCATTGCCAGTTGGGAACGCCTGTTTACAGCACCAATATGAAACTGTACTTTATCAGCAAATGAAAACGCATGATGCAGCATCAATGATTTTACTGCAGGATTGTAGCGGCCACCCCAATGGCTTCTTACTAAAAATGTGTACCCAATAAAAATACTTTTCACTTCTTCGTTCCAGCCGTAAAATCTGCTGCTTCCAATTGTGTCACCTGTTTGTGCATCACTAATCAAAAAAGCGCCACCGCTTTCTATAGCACCTGTAAAATAATTTTCGAAATCAGGGCGTTGCCAGCGGTTTTTATTGGGATGCTGCTCCCATATTAATGGATCTGCCGCAGCAGCATACAATGTTTCAAAATCAGTTGTTGCAAGCGGCCGTATTTTTATTACGCTGTTTTCCAGTGTTGGCTGAAGGTTGATTTCCATGTAATACTTTTATACTGCAAAACTATACCATGCCGAACAATAGCTGCAACCATTTGTAAAATAGGGCCTGCAGGCTGCAAGGCCAAATCATTTATCTTTGCGCCCATTATGAAAGCAAGAAATGTTGTACTGCTGATACTATTAATTGTACTGGCCGACCAGGCATTAAAAATTTATATCAAGACAAACTACTACCTCAACGAACATCACAATATACTGGGCCAATGGTTTCGCCTGCATTTTGTAGAAAATGAAGGCATGGCCTATGGATGGAAATTTGGTGGCGATGGTGGCAAAATGATATTAACGCTCTTCAGGCTGGGCGCTGTAATATTTGGTGTATTTTATATCAAGAGTATTATTGCAAAAAAATACCATCGTGGTTTTATTGCCTGCGCCGCTTTAATATTTGCAGGCGCATTGGGCAATTTAATTGACAGTATGTTTTATGGGTTGATATTTGAAGAAAGCATCCAAGGCAGCCTTGAAGTTGCCAAGATGTTTCCAGAACATGGCTACGCAGGTTTTTTACATGGCCGTGTGGTAGATATGCTGTATTTCCCTATCATCAGAAATGCTCATTTCCCAAGTTGGGTACCTGTGTGGGGCGGCGAAGATTTTGAATTTTTCAGGCCGATATTCAACATAGCTGATGTATCTATTTCTGCCGGAGTAATTTCCATACTGGTGTTTCAAAAAAAATTTTTTAAACCACATGATAAAGAAAAACAAAACACAACCGTGGAAACCAATGCAGTGGTAAATGATGATGTGCAGGTGCTGTAAGCAAGTTTGCAAGGCAACAAGAAAACAAAAGGACAGGAACGCAAAGAGCTATAAAAAGCGGCATTAACTAAAATGCCGCTTTTTTATTTTGATTTATATTTTCCCCACCATTTTCTCTGGCACCACCCATTCATCAAATTCCTTTTCGGTGAGATAACCAAGCTTAACAGCCATTGCTTTTAAAGTGGTATGTTCTTTATGTGCTTTCTGTGCAATCTCAGCTGCTTTGTAATAACCAATTTTTGTATTCAATGCAGTTACCAGCATCAAGCTGTTGTCAACATGTTTTTTAATGTTTGCTTTTATTGGTTCAATACCTATGGCACATTTATCATTGAAACTAACACAACCATCACCGATCAATCTTGCGCTATGCAGGAAGTTGTATATCATCACCGGTTTAAAAACATTCAGTTCAAAGTGCCCCATAGCGCCGCCAACATTAATGGCCACATCATTGCCCATTACCTGTGCAGCAATCATGGTTAATGCCTCACACTGTGTAGGGTTTACTTTTCCGGGCATAATAGATGAACCCGGTTCATTATCCGGAATAAAAATTTCACCAATGCCACTGCGTGGGCCGCTTGATAACATGCGGATGTCATTGGCAATTTTCATTAAACTGACTGCAACAGTTTTTAATGCACCATGTGCTTCCACTATCGCATCATGTGCAGCCAGTGCTTCAAATTTATTTTTTGCAGTAACAAATGGAAGCTTGGTCAATTTTGCAATATGCTTTGCAACATTTACATCGTAGTTGGGAGGAGTATTTATACCGGTACCAACAGCCGTACCGCCCAATGCTAACTCACTTAAATGTGCTAAAGTATTTTTTATTGCTTTCAAGCCATGATCCAATTGAGAAACATAACCACTGAACTCCTGACCGAGTGTAAGTGGTGTGGCATCCATAAAATGCGTACGGCCTATCTTCACCACTTTCTTAAATGCTTTTGCTTTTTTATCAAGTGTATTGCGGAGTTTTTCTATGCCGGGTATAGTTGTCTCTATTAAAATTTTATACGCTGCAATGTGCATGGCAGTAGGAAAAGTATCATTACTGCTCTGGCTTTTGTTTACATCATCATTGGGATGCAGGTATTTTTCTTTATCGCTTAACTGCCCACCATTAATTACATGTCCACGGTAAGCAATCACTTCATTGCAGTTCATATTGCTTTGTGTACCGCTGCCTGTTTGCCACACCACCAATGGAAAATAATCATTGAGTTTACCATCCAAAATTTCTTTACACACTTTACCGATGAGGTCTGCTTTCTTTTTGGGAAGAATGCCTGCTTCGTAATTAGTAAGCGCCGCAGCATGTTTCAGGTAAGCAAATGCACTAATGATCTCTTTTGGCATTTTGTTGATGTCCTGTGCAATTTTAAAGTTGTCGATGCTTCGTTGGGTTTGTGCGCCATAATAAGCGTCCACAGGTACTTTCACTTCACCCATGGTGTCTTTTTCAAT
>CAZBTD010000017.1:0-18643 GCA_964494815.1 uncultured Ferruginibacter sp.
GCAATTGCTTGATGAAGGGAAAGTAAATGAAGCCTGGCAGGTGTTGCTGGCAGATGCTCAATGCTAAAACAATCCACCAAATACTTTCTTCAGTATCTCCGTTGTTCTTGCCAATGGATTTGCCCTTATATTTTTTTCTTCTTTTGAAATCAAATCAAATAAAGCGTTGGTGGCCTTTTCCGTAACAAAACCCGGTAAATCGGGATTTACTTTATTAAATGTAGTAGGAAAGCTGTTGTACGTTTTTACAATATCGCCGTAATATTTCGTTGCTTCCACTTTATCTAATGATGATTTGATAACAGGGGAAAACGCAGCAACTAATTTTTCATTTGTTTTCATCCTGAAGTAATGTGTAACACTGGTGTCGCCACCTTTTACAATATTAATGGCATCTGTCAGTGTCATTTCCTTGATAGCATCTGTAAAGATTGGTGTCGCATATCCAACAGCATCTTCTGCACCACGGTTTATTTGCAAAATGGCTTTGTCAACAATTTTATTCATGCCCAAATCCCTCAGGGTGTTTTCAATTTTCTTTGCATCCGGCGGAAGCAATATTTTATAAAAAGTATCGCCAAAAAATCCATCTTGTTTGTTCAGTTGCAGCACAGATTTTACCAAACCCTGGCTCAATGCTTCTTTAATGCCCTGTCCGGCTTCTGCTTCTGTAACACCACCAGTTGATGCTGGCAGATTTTGTAATACATCGCATCCGCCAAGTGTAAAAGCAAAGAATAAAAATGGGATAAGTCTTTTCATACAATTGTTTTTATTAAGATGGCAAGTTTGTTGCCAAACTGTTGCTAAGATAAACTTATACGGCAAATGGTTGCATACGGTATATTTGCAAAAATTTTGATACTAACAACATGAGCACACAACACTTGAGCGAACAGGAGATTATCAGGAGAGAAAAATTAACCGAGTTGAATAAATTGGGTATTGATGCTTATCCAGCAGCATTATATCCTGTAAATACTACATCAGTTTCTATAAAGGAAAACTATAAAGGAGAAGAGAACAAAGCTGATTTTGCTGATGTATGTATTGCAGGACGCATTATGAGTGTAAGGGATATGGGTAAAGCCAATTTTGCAGTGATACAAGACAGTGTTGGCAAAATTCAAATCTATATCAAGCAGGATGATATTTGCCCCGGCGAAGACAAATCGTTGTTTCAAAATGTTTGGAAAAAATTGCTTGACATCGGTGATATCATTGGTGTGAAAGGGTATGTGTTTACAACTAAAACCGGTGAAACATCTATACATGTAAAAGAATTTTCAATTCTTACAAAATCATTGCACCCTTTGCCAATTGTAAAAGAAAAAGATGGCGAAGCATTTGACGAAGTAACGGACCCTGAATTCCGCTATCGCCAGCGTTATGCAGATTTGATTGTAAACCCCGGCGTGAAAGAAACATTTATCAAGCGCACTAAAATGGTAAATGCCATCCGTGATTTTTTAAATGAACGTGGCGCTTTGGAAGTGGATACGCCTGTGTTGCAATCTATACCCGGTGGGGCTGCAGCAAGGCCTTTTACAACACATCACAATGCACTGGATGTACCTATGTACATGCGTATTGCCAATGAGTTGTATTTAAAAAGATTAATTGTTGGTGGCTTTGACTGGGTGTATGAATTCAGCCGCAACTTTAGAAATGAAGGAATGGACAGGACACACAACCCAGAGTTTACAGTGTTGGAGTTTTATGTTGCCTACAAAGATTATGAATGGATGATGGATACTACAGAGCAGATGCTGGAGAAAGCAGCTATAGCAACAAATGGTTCTTCCAAAGTAACTGTAGGCGATAAAGAAATAGATTTTAAAGCGCCATATAAAAGGATAACGATGTATGATGCTATTAAAGAACATACTGGTTTTGATATCAGCGAAATGGATGAAGCAGGCATAAGAGAAGTGTGCGGCAAACTAAAAATACATGCAGATGAAAAATGGGGTAAAGGAAAATTGATTGATGAAATTTTTGGGGAGAAATGCGAAGGGCATTACATACAACCCACCTTTATTACTGATTACCCTGTTGAAATGAGCCCTCTTACAAAGAAGCATAGAAGCAAGCCTGGATTAGTTGAACGTTTTGAATTAATGTGCAATGGAAAAGAAATTGCCAATGCTTACAGCGAATTGAATGATCCATTGGAGCAAAGAGAGCGTTTTGAAGAGCAGGCAAAGCTGATGGAACGTGGCGATGATGAAGCAATGTTTATCGACTACGATTTTTTAAGAGCGCTTGAATATGGCATGCCGCCAACATCAGGAATTGGCTTTGGTATAGACAGGATTGCAATGCTGCTAACCAATCAACATTCTATACAAGATGTTTTATTTTTCCCAATGATGCGGCCTGAGAATGCAGGATAAACAGAAACTTATGAAATGAAAAGCGCTCAGTATTTACTGAGCGCTTTTTTGTTGTATATAAAACTTTAACGCAATTCGCTTGCAAAAGGATAAACTGTTGAGTATTTTACTCCAACAAAAAAGATTGCAATGAAACAGGTAATATCTTCAAGGGTGGCAGCCATTATCTATGGTATTGCCATCGCAGCTTTTGGTGTATCACATTTTATTAGTGCTGATGAAATAAAAACTTTGTTACCCGACTATCTTCCTGGTGGTGTATTGTGGATTTATTTTACAGGCGCTTGTTTGTTGCTGGCAGCAATAGCAATTATTGCCGACAAGCAAACAAGGCTTGCCTGTTATTTATTGGCGGCAATGCTGCTCATTTTCGGTTTTACCATTCACCTGCGCCCATCCTTTGCTACTACATTTTCGCTTTTCTTAAAAAATGTGGCGATGGCAATGGGAGCAATTTTAGTCGGTAACAATTCATCAAAGTAGCGTAAAAGAAAAGGCGGTTATTTACCGCCTTTTCTTTTACATTTTTGTGCTTTTATGTTTTGCACTGTTTTTTACAGTGAGGTAGTCAAGAAAGTAAATCACCTTTATAGAAAAACTATTGAACTGTGTCAGGTTATTATACCCATTTCCATTCATCGTTTTGCCAATGTTGTCAAAGTAATCATGCCGGAAATCCCTGTAGAAGTTTTCATTAATACTTTTCCATACAACATTGATAAAGCTGCCCTGGGCAAACTGCCAGGTGTACACCATATCAACACTTAAGAAATTATAATTCTGTTTTACGTTTCCTGTAAAATCAATCGATGGAGTTTGTAATTCCCCGTTATTATCCAGTTCAAATAACTGCCTTGGGTTTACTTTGCTCCAGTAGTGCCTTGTACGCATGGTAAGGCCCATTCGGTTTGTAAAATTATATTTGGCTGTAAAAACATTTTCCACAGTAATTAAGTCCCTTCTGGAAAAGTAAATTATACCATTATCAATTGCCGCAAAACCCGCCTGGTTATTGGTTCCAAAAATAGATAGCTGATGATCAATTGAGAATTTACTGCTGAAACGGATTTTCCCAAACAAGCCAGCTTCATAAAGTGTACGGTTAAAATAAGCGCCTTTTCCAAGAGCCAGATTACCACCCCACGAAAGTTTTTTTGCATAGTTACTTTCCCACCAGATGTTTAGATAAATTCTTGGCTTATCAGTAAATACTTTTCCATACACTCTTGGCTCATAAAAATCATGGCGCTTGGGGCCGCCGTTAAGGTTAGCACCAACCCACCAAAGATTTTTCAACTGGCCATTTACATTAATATTGAAACTGGCATTTTGGTACATCATTTCAGGGCGTTTCTGTTCGTCAATAGCTTTTACAAGACGGCTATAAAAGAAATTAGTGTTTAACCTGAACTGGTTGTACCATTTGGTTGGTTTAATCCAGCTATACCCTAACCATGCGCCTTGATCCATGGTGTTATTGTTGGTATAATAACCCATATCCTGTTTGTCGTATTTAGCATCAACCAAATCCTGCCATACATTAAAATTAAACTGGCCGCTTACTTTACCAAAGTAAACCGAGTGGGAGTACCCTGTTGAACTTTCGCCTTGTTCAAAAATTTTACTAATGCTTACCGTGCCACCCACATTCCACTTATTTTTTTTGTCGTACAAATCCACAAGTGCTGCGGTTACATTAGCATCCCTTGCAGCACCATCTCTCATTACGTTGGTATTTACTAATGATACACTACTGTTGTTTTTAAGAGACTGGTTAAAAACGATAATATTATAATTAGTAAGTGGTGCTGTTTGTACTTTCACTTCATCTCCATTAGAATTTTTTGTTGTTTCATATTGAGGTTTGGCTATTGCATTTAAGAATCCAATACCAAGTCCTTTTTGTGTGCGGCCACTAATTTTTGTTGCATTATACAATGCGGTAGGAATACGCCTGCTGTAAAACAGGTTGCCTTTATTAAATAACTCAGCACCTTCAGTAAAGAATGGGCGGTTATCATTAAACTTTTGTTCAAACGGGGTAAGGTTTAATATAAGATTATCTGTTTGCACCTGTCCAAAGTCAGGTATCAGTGTCATATCTAATGTAAAGGCCTGGTTAAGTCCGTACTTTATATCCATGCCGCCATTAAAGTTGGTAGTGTTTTTTGATTTACCAGCTTCAGCAAGTGCGTCATTGTTTTTATACACAGAGAAATAAGGCGAAAACTGCAGGCGTAATGGAGGTTTTATATTTTCAAGTCCAAGCAACATACCTTCCTGTGTCAAAAAGCCATTTACAGTAGGATCGATGGCTTGCCAAAATAATTGTTCTCCGCTTTTTTGTCTTCTTCTTACAATATTAAGTCCCCAGTCCTGTAATTTATTTTTGCCAAAACGTATAGCGGAATAGGGAATGAACATTTCAAAGCTCCATCCGTCATTATGAATTTTACAGGCGCTTTCCCATACGGAGTTCCAGCCAAAATCTTCACTGTCACCATTCATATTAGGAGACTGTTTAGCATCCATTTGCTCACCAAGAGGAGTCACAAAATATTCAAAGCCATTTTGTTTGTCGTAGTAGGTATCGAATATTACACCAATAAAATCGTTGGCACCAAATCCATCCCTGCCCACCAATTCATGGGATATACTGTCTTTATTTTTTTCATGTAAATAGCCCCCAATATATATACCCTCATCGTTGTATAAAAAATAAATTTGCGTGGCATTATCCGGGCTCTCTTTTTGAAAAGGAGTAGGCCTTAATGCAATGAAGCTATCCGCCGCTGGTGCATTTAACCAATCGGCTTCGTTTATTTCCCCATCTATTTTTATAGTGGAGTTAATGCGTTTAATGGTAATTTTTTTCTTTGTTGTTTGTTGTGCTAATGCTGTGTGCAGGCTAAAGGCGCATACCAGCATTAAACAGGTTTTGGATAAAAACATGGCTATACAGTTTGGTTTTATGGCAGAAATTACGGTTGTAATTTCCAGCTACGAAACTAAACGTACAGGGCTAAAAAATGTTACCGTTCATCACAACAAAAATCAATTATATTTTTATTAACAGCCTATACAAAGAGGTCATTAAATAATTGTCCACCGGGGGTAACGGAATATTTTGATAAGTCAGTAATGCCTTCCTGCGCCAACACTTGTTCGTCAATAAAAGTATTGCCGGTACATTGTGTAGATGGTTTTGATAAAATATAATAAGCGGAATCGGCCATTATATCAACTGTGCGGCTCATTTTCATTAATGCTTCACCACCCAATAAATTATTTACAGCTGCAGTAGCAATAGTTGTTTTGGGCCACAACGCATTAGCAGCAATATTATATTTTTTCAATTCGGCCGATAAGCCGAGAGCAATCATGCTCATGTTGTATTTGCTAATGGTGTAGGCAAGGTGTTTGCTGAACCATTTTAGATCCATATTAATTGGTGGTGAAAGATTTAAAATGTGTGCGTTGGTTCCTTTTTTTAAATGCGGAATACAGGCACGGCTCATCATAAATGTGCCACGAACATTGATGTCATACATCAAATCAAAACGCTTTGGTTCTGTTTGTTCTGTTGGTGAAAGGTTAATAGCAGAGGCATTGTTGATTAAAATATCAATACCGCTAAATTTTTCTATTGTTTTGGCAACTACGTTATCAATCTGTTCTTCAAAACGAATATCGCATTGCACCGCCAGTGCTTTACCACCTGCTTTTTCCATTTCTTCGGCAGCAGAAAAAATAGTGCCACCTAGTTTTGGGTTTTCTTCGGTGCTCTTGCTTGCGATAACAATATTAGCACCTGCGGCTGCTAACTTTAGCCCTATTGCTTTGCCAATACCACGAGATGCGCCAGTGATAATAACAGTTTTATTTTTAAAAGGCATTTGTTGTGTTTTTTCAAATCTAATAAAAAGAGCCGGACAAAAGTCCGGCTTTATTTTTACTTAATTAATATGCTTACGCCAATACTCCCTCGTGGGTAATATTGGTATTATATAATTTAGAGATGGGGCAATTTGCTTTTGCATCCAATACGCACTCATCAAACTTTTCTTTGCTTATACCTGGTACAGATGCTTTTACTTCCAGGTGAGATTCTGTGATAGCGCCATTATCTAAAGAGATGGTGCATTTTGTTTCGATACTGTCAGGAGTAAAACCGGCAGCACCTAATACAAAACTAAGTTTCATGCTGAAGCAACCTGCGTGTGCTGCTGCCACTAATTCTTCAGGATTAGTACCTACACCTTCTGCAAAACGGGAGTTGAAAGAGTATTGCGTTTTACTTAACACTGTGCTTGCTGTTGTAAGATGACCGGAGCCTTCTTTTCCGGAGCCGTTCCAAACGGCTGTTGCGTTACGTTTGATCATACGATTGTTTTAATATTTATTTAAAAGTATTGCTTAATTTTTTTTCATCAAAGCCAATCAACAATTCTTTTTCAAATTCAATTACCGGCCGTTTGATAAGGCTTGTATTTTTCAGCATGATATCAATGGCAGCATTTTCATCCATTACTTTATCCTGTTCTTCTTTTTTTAAACTACGCCAGGTGGTGCTTCTTTTATATAAAACTTTTTCCCAACCTAATTCTTTTGTCCATGCTGCTAATTTTTCCTTTGTTATTCCATCTGTTTTATAATTATGCAGGTTAACGGAATATCCTTTTGCTTCCAGCCAGTTGGTTGCAGCTTGTGTGCCATCGCAGTAAGGAAGCCCGTACAACTTTATTGTCTTGCCCATAATTAAAACTCCGGTGCTGTTGGTTTTGTTTTCATGATAGCCTCAATTTTCTCCATCACTTCAGGTGTAAGCTTTGCAAGTACTTCCAATGCTTTTAAATTATTAAGCAATTGTTGCTTTTTAGTTGCACCCAAAATAGCTGTGCTTACATTTGGATTTTTAATACACCAGGCAATGCTTAATGCAGCTGTGGTAGTTTCAAGTTTTGCAGCAAACTCAGTCAGCTTTTTTACTTTCTTAATCCTGTCGTCCACCATCCACCTGTCTTTAAGCCAGTCAAAACCTTGCAGGGCAAAGCGGCTGTCTTTGGGAATGCCTTCATTGTATTTGCCGCTCAATAATCCGGATGCCAATGGGCTCCAAATGGTAGTGCCAAGGCCAACATTTTTATAAATCTCATCGTATTCTACTTCCACTTTCTGACGTTCAAATAAATTGTATTGCGGTTGCTCCATAGTGGGGCCAATCAATTTATATTTTTCAGCCACCCGGTGTGCTTCCATAATTTCAACACCACTCCATTCACTGGTGCCCCAGTATAATATTTTTCCCTGTTGCAACAGGTGGTTCATGGCCCACACCGTTTCTTCTATTGGTGTGTTTTTATCGGGGCGGTGACAAAAAAATAAATCGAGGTAATCGACCTGCAGTCTTTGTAAGGCTTCGTTGCAGGCTTCCACTAAATGCTTCCGGCTGTTGCCTGTTTGATTGGGCTTGTTTCCCTTTCCTCTCCATCCAAAAAATGCTTTTGATGAAACGGTGTAAGAAGTGCGATCCCATTTTTTCTTTTTAATAACACGGCCCATCATTTTCTCACTTTCTCCCAACGCATACACTTCGGCATTGTCAAAAAAGTTGATGCCGCTATCATAAGCAATGCCCATTAACTCGTCTGCAACTTTATCATTGATTTGTTTGCTGAAGCTAACCCAGCTTCCCAAAGAAAGCACACTTACCTGAAGGCCCGATTTACCAAGGCGGCGATATTCCATACATATTTTTTTGTGAGTGTGAAATTACAACAACAGGTGCAGCGATAAATTGTTGTTGTATTAAATTTCCTTAATCCGGAAATTCGCTGGCGTCAACTTTTACAAAGCCAGCCGGGTGTATAATGTGCCACTCTTTAAAATCCTGGCGGGCATCCATGCCATTGCCGTCAATTATTTCCAGTTTTCTTCTTATTCGTACGGGCTTGTCAGTATAAAATTCAGTGCCTTTACGGTTGCGGTCCCAGTATAATTCATTGCAATAAAGCGTATCGCCAAGTGTATTTAAAACCCTCACACTATCTTTTAAAAAAACAATGCTCTGGCTTTCTTTGTACCGGGCATATTTTGCATCCAGCCTGCTTTCTATAGTATCACCATTGTCGTTGTAGAAATCTACATGCAGTGTGTTTGGAAATTCAATGTACGACACAGTGTCTCTTACATTATACATCAATGGAGAGGTAAGTATGGCTTTTTTCTTTCCACCGATTGAATATCTTGTCACCACATTTGTTGCAACATCTTTACCCAATTCATTCTTGTTGAATTTCTTTATATCAGCTTCGCTGTTTTCGCAACTGTACAAAAAAATACAGCCGGTATAAACGGCTGCAATAATTTTTATATACACGTTGTTAGCTGGCATACTGACTGCAACATTAATAGTATTTAGACCTTACAAACCAAATATCACTTAAAGATAAACCAAAGCTGATACGGAAAAAGCTTTCACGTAAGTTGGAATTTTTATTGCCCCTGTTGCCAAATTCTATTGCTGTATTAAGGTATGAAATCTGTGTTTCATAATAACCTGACCTTAGCTTTAATGGAAAACCTGCCCCCACACTAAATGCATATTCAGGCATGTTTTGACCAAGGTTAACGCTGGATGGGCCGTAATAAAAACCTGCCCTGTACCTTACGAAACTAAAATACTTTTTATAAGGTGTTCTGCCGGGTGTTGCTGGAAAATATTCTGCACCGGCACGTATTTTCCAGTTATCTTTTACATTATCCTTTTGACCAAAAAAAGTAAAGCTGTTCCAATTGGTTTTTTCATAATCAACACCGGCTTTCCAGTGCATGCCGCTATCCTGATAAGTAAATCCTACACCCCATGTATTAGGATATTGTATATTTCCATTAGAGGTTGACTTGAATACACTGTCAATGGTATAAATCCCATTTTCAGAATCGTATTTGATAGTTTCCCTGATTACTTCCTGTGTGCCACTTATTTTTTGGCTTAGCGATGTGTAAGCGCCTAATCTCAGTTTTGCTTTATTGCCAAGTTGTGCTTCGTACTGTGTGCCCAGTGTAAAAAACAATCCCCCGAAGTTTGCCTTTGTTTCTGAGTTTGACTGGTAGTAAGCAACAGTATCATTTAAAAAACTAAGCCTGGTACTGTAAGATTTATTGCCAAAGCGGTAGCCACTGTTGAAACCGATATTAAAACTCTTAATACGCAGGCCTGCACCAAACATTGCTTCATTAAGTCCTCCAGAGCCTTCGTAAACTGTGCCAAGCGTATCAATGCCAGCAAGTCTTTCAAACTTTACAATTTTATAATTGATTCTTGATACCGGTCGCAGGCCGAAGTTGATACCGAGAAAAATTCCTTTTTTATTTGCCTTTTTCATTCTTACAGGCAGGCCAAGCTGTACATAAGATATGTTGATACCAGTGGCAGAGTATTTTGAAGCCGGCTCAATTTGTTTGAGTGTACGGTTGTTAATTTCAAAGCCAAAATCAAAAATAGTACGGCTTGGAGTGCCCGAAACCTGCTTTAGCAATGCCGCATCTAAGTAATTAAAATTGCCATAGCTGGCGGGGTTTACAAAATTCACTGCCGGGCTTGATATGTCACCCGAAAAACCTGCTGAAATACCTCCCATGCCACGGCTAAGAATTGTTTGGCTGGGTACAATATCTCCTAAACCATAACGAGAGTAGGGCGAATTTTCCTGGGCATTGGCGGTAACATAAAAAAACAGGGTTAAAATCAATCCGGTAATCCTCATCATTATTAGCAGTTGTTGGCTTCACTAATGGCGTAAAGCCCTTTGAATAAAAATTTTAAGTCCGCAAATATCTTCTTTTTGAGTTGACGGGCAAAATAGCCTGCATCACCCCCGGTTAAAACCACGTTAAAGTTGCTGTACCTTTCGGCGTAAAACTCAATACAGCCGCCGATTTCAAAGGAAATGCCAGCCAGCACACCACTTTGTAAATTGGTTTTGGTATCGTACCCAATTACAGGAAAATTGAAGTCTTTTTGTACCAGCGGAAGCTTAGCAGTGTAGTCATGCATGCTTTTAAACCGCATTTCCATACCCGGCGAAATAGCGCCGCCCATAAACTCATGCTGTTGGTTGATGAAGTTATAAGTGATGCAACTGCCCAACGCAATTACGAGGTTGTTTTTTCCCGGGTAAAAATGAACCGCTGCAGCACAAAGGGCCAACCTGTCTGTACCAATAGTTTCCGGTTTGCCAACTGGTGTGGTAAAATTGAGTTTGCTGCTGCTGGAAAGTTTATGAAATGCAGTATGTGCCGAAAGAAGATTTTCAACTTCGTTGTTATGATTAATTACAGATGATAAAATTGATTTTTGTGGATTGTGTTTTTTTAATAATCCTTCAATAGCAGCAGTATCATCTGCGGCAAGAATAATTTCTTCTTTAAAAATATCTCCATCAAATATCCCGGCTTTTAAACGGGTGTTGCCAAAGTCGAGGCAGAGCGTTGTCATTGAAAACAGTTTAGAAGGTTTAGAAGGTTTAGTGGGTTTAGAAAGTTTAGAAATGATTACCAGGATTCAATCGGCATAACTAAACCTCTAAACTTTCTAAACCCTAAACTAAATATCAAATCCATGTAAATTTTTAAAATGCCCGTTAAGTTTTACCCTTTCTTTTAATGTTTCCATTTCCGATAGCAGCGGTATCACTTTTACGATATGTCTTTTTAAATACTCCTGCCGCTGCAGTTCATGCAGCAATTGCAGCAGTTCATATTCTTCTTCCAGCGAAAGTCCGGCATGGTGTGCTACATCATAGCTCCATAATTCTTCATCCGGCTTTTTAAACTCTTTGCTTACTTTTAATAAATTATGCAACTCCCTTATTCCTTTTATCACATTCATCATCAAAGTACGGTTGCCCTGTTCCTGGTTGTCGGGATAATTTACAATAGCGCCACTGTATAATTTATCTGGTATTTCTTTTACTACTTCCAGTATCCTGAATACTTTAACTCCTTTCGTTTTTATATCCATTTCGCCATTGTCATACAGCTTTGTTATTTCTGTCAATTGCATCAGCGTGCCCATTTCATTCACCTTGTTGTTAATCACCGTTGGTATGCCAAACTGTTTGCCATTCTTGCTGCACTCCTGTATCAGTTCTTTGTATTGAGGTTCAAATATGTGCAGGTTCAAATCTTCGCCGGGATATACCACAATACCGAGAGGAAATATTGGAATAAAATTTGTCATCTCTTACTACTGTAAAAAGTTATGCTAAAGGTAATGAGGAATATGGAATGCTGAATTATGAAACAGGAATGACAGGCAATTAAAATTGTATCTTTTTTGTTCTCCTGCTGCCCATTACCTTTGCTTCACCAACAACTCCCGGTATGAAGTATTTTTTTATCCTCTTTGTTTTTTGTTTTTACCAAAGCAACGCCCAGAAATTAAAAAAAGCAGATAAGGCAGTAATAACCAACCTGCAAAAACATATCGCTTTTTTAGCCAGTGATAATCTTGAGGGCAGAAGAGCAGGCAGCGAAGGTGAAAAAAAAGCATCTGCATACATCATTGACGAGCTTACCAAAGCAGGCATTGAAGCTAAAGGAGAAAATGGAACTTATTTGCAGGCATTTGAAATCAATGATGGCAGGGCTGTTAACCCATCATCGCACTTTATTATTAATGGCAGCGATCTGGAACTCAATAAAGATTTTTTCCCACTCACCTTTTGTCCTAATCAATCACTTGAAGCTACCAGTGCGCTGGCTTTGCAAGAAGGAGGTTCTCCATGGTTTATTGACCTGAAAGAACTGATTGAAAAAAATAAAACAAATCCGCATTTTGATTTAGAAGAGGCAATTAAAACAAAAACGGATGATGTAAAGAAAAAAGGTTGTACTGCTTTATTGCTCTATAATTCATCTGGCATAGATGATGAATTGAAATTTGATGGTAAAGCAAAAAAAGAAGCCACTGCAATACCCGTTATTTATCTTTCAAAAAAAGCAGCAGGCAGGTATTTGAAAGACGAAACCGCCACTTTGGATATAAAACTGAGAATATTAATTGAAGAAAAGAAAAGAACAGGACACAATGTTGCAGGCTTTATCAACAATGGAGCGCCATCAACAATTATTATTGGTGCCCACTACGATCATTTGGGATATGGAGAAGATCATAATTCCTTGTACACAGGCGAAGCGGCTATACACAATGGCGCCGATGATAATGCTAGTGGTACGGCAGCATTAATTGAGCTGGCTAAAATGCTAAAGGCATCTAAAATTAAAAGCAGGAATTACCTGTTGCTGGCCTTTTCGGGTGAAGAGTTAGGCTTGTTTGGGTCAAAATATTTTGCAGAGCATCCTACTGTTCCTTTATCAACTGTTGATTACATGATAAATATGGATATGCTTGGAAGGCTTAACGACAGCAGTCATGCACTCACTATTGGTGGCTATGGCACTTCGCCAGCCTGGAGCCAAACTTTTTCTGCAACAGATAAATTTTTTACTATTAAATTCGATAGCAGCGGCTCTGGCCCAAGCGACCACACATCTTTTTACAGGAAGGATATGCCGGTGTTATTTTTCTTTACAGGATTGCATACAGATTATCACAAACCAAGTGATGATGCAGATAAGATTAATTATTCAGGTGAGCTGATGGTGCTTAAATATATTTACAAGGGCATTGAAATAAATGATAAAAGGGGTAAACCAGCATTTACTAAAACAAGAGAAATGCAAATGGGCAGCAGCACCAAATTCAAGGTTACATTGGGTATAATGCCAGATTATTCATTTAACGATGGCGGAGTGAGGGTGGATGGTATCATTGACGGAAGGCCTGCACAAAAAGCAGGGATACAGGCCGGTGATATTTTATACCAGATAGGCGATTATAAATTCAGCGATATGCAGAGCTATATGGAAACACTCGGTAAGTTTAGCAGAGGCGACGCAACAAAAGTGAAATTGAAAAGGGGAAAGGAGGAATTAAGTTTTGATATTGTATTTTAAATTCAGGGAAGCTTATATATTATTTCACTTCATTTCAGAATATAATTGTTTAAGCGATTAGGACATAATGAAACTCAAAATAGATAATGAATCAATAGCGCAGGAGTTTTTTGAAGACTCAGTGTTGCTGGGCATTGTTGCGCCGGTAAAAAATTACCAGATGAGCTGGTATTTAAACCAGCTGCTGGGTTTTGATTTCAGGATAAACCACAATTTTGAAATACAGCTTACAAAAAAGGACCGGCACTATTTTTTTTCTATTTACGAATACAAAGTGCCGGCTGTATCGCTTACCCATTATTTATACAATAACCAGTTTGATGGCGAATACCTGCTGCCAGAATTTAAACATCTTGATTTTTTGTGGCTGATAAAGGGCGATCCTGTGAGTACAGAGGAGTTAAAAGATTTGATACAATCAATAAAATTATTGCCAGGAGTGCAACTGGTAACAGAAATGACAAACGAGAAAATAAAGCATAAACAGCACCTGATTTTTTAATCACTAAAATCAATGCAATGTGGCAGGAAGAAAACAATAAGCTGTACAAAAAATTCGCCTTCAAAAATTTTTCGGAGGCATTTGCCTTTATGACAAGGGTTGCAATAGAAGCAGAAAAAGCAGATCATCACCCTTTGTGGACGAATGTGTACAACAAAGTGGAAGTATGGTTAAGCACTCACGATGCCGGGGATGTTGTTACTAATAAAGACAGGGCACTTGCAGCAAAAATTGATGAAATAGCGACAAATAAATAATGCTACAGCATTTGAGCTGTACATAAATAGCGCCAGTCGTAGCTGTCCGCTTCATGTGCACTAACAGGCACTACAGGTTTACTAAGCACCCCTTCATTTAAAATTCCCTTGTTTACCAATTTTCTTTTTGCTTCTTGTATATAATCTTTCATTATCTCATCCTGCATCCATTGTTTTTGTGGTGGCTCGTATCCTACTTTATCTTTTCGCCACACAATTTCCGAAGGAAGCTTTTTTGCCATTGCTTTTCTCAATAACCATTTTGTCCATCCTTTATGTATTTTAAAATTGGCAGGCAGGCTAAAGATAAACTCTACCAACTGGTGATTTAAAAATGGTAAACGCACTTCTACGCCGTGTGCCATACTATTGCGATCGGCAAAACGAAGCAACTCTTCAAGGCCTAACGAAGCGGTATTAAAATGCAGGATGTCATTAAGTTTTGTAATGATAGGTTTGTGTATGCCTTCCCATTCTCGCCCATGTGTAGAGCGAATAAAATTTTTATTTATATCAGGGTTACTGATGATTTTATTATACTCTTTCGATTCAAGATGAATAGCCGCATGCGCCGGCAGAAAAGTTGCCAAATAATTACCAGTGCCCCAGCGAAAAGGCGTTTTATTCCGGAGAAAAATCTTTTTCTCCATCATAGCCTCTTTATATTTCTTTCGGCTAATGAGTTGCTGTATATACCAATGGATATATTTGTTATAACCTGCCAGTGTCTCATCCGCACCCTGGCCATCAAGCATTACTTTTACATTATGTGTTCTTGCCAGCTCAAACACTTTGTACTGAGCATAAATACTTGAAGACTGAAAAGGCTCTTCCTGGTGGCGGCACAGTTTTTCAAAATCTCTTATTAATCCCTCCACTGTAGGCGTTACCTGGTAGTTACTTACATGAAATGTATGTACAGCAGATTCAATATATTTTGATTCATCTCTTATGTATCCGGGAAAAACAGCTGAAAAAGTTTGTTGCTCTTTATCCAGAACCTGGCTTTGAAATACCCCGGCTACAATGGAAGAACTATCGAGTCCGCCACTAAGGCTGCTTCCTGTTTCAACATCGCTTCGTAGCCTGCGGTTTACCGATGTGGCAAATAGTTTATTAAATTTTTCTACGGCCTGGTCAGCAGAAATATCGGCAGCGGTTTCTTTATCAATTTTCCAGTAGCTGTGTATGTCGTAGTCAAATTTTGCAAAATCAAATTCAAGATAATGCGCTGCCGGAAGGGAAAATATATCTTCAAAAAAGGTTTGCTCCTTATCATTTGCATTTTGCACATAGCCAAGGGCAATATAATTCAGCAGCATTTTGCTGTCGGGGGTTTTGTTTATACCCAGTGCCCACAGTGCTTTCATTTCGCTGGCAAAAACAAAATGATTACTATCAAAATAAAAATAGAAAGGCTTTTCACCAAACCGATCCCTTGCTGCAAACAGTTTTTTCTTTTTAGCATCCCATATGGCAAATGCAAACATGCCATCTAATTTTTGCAGGCATTCTTCTTCCCAAAAATCAAATGCCGCCAGTATTACTTCTGTATCTGTTTTTGAATGAAACCGGTACCCATGGCTGTATAATTCATCTCTCAGTTCGATGTAATTATATATTTCACCATTATAAGTCATGGTATATCTTTTTTCTTCGCCCTCAATGGTAGAAAAAAGTGAACGCTGCATCGGTTGTGCACCTGCATTGCTTAGGTCAATAATCGACAGTCTCCGGTGGCCGATAGCAACCGTACCTGGCTCATTTATCCAATGCCCTTCTCCATCAGGTCCACGGTGTGCCAGAGAATCTGTCATACGCTTAAGGCCCTGCAGCAAAATTTTTTTGCTGTTGGCGCCGTTATAAGGCTCCCTGTTTATTATGCCTGCTATACCACACATGCTGTAAATATCAAAAAAAATCCCGTCAACTTGCCGACGGGAAATAAATTATTGCTATTGTTTCTTTTAAAAGGTAATGGGCAGGCTTACTTTCACTGTATCCCACACCATTATCAGAGAAGCACCCATGGCCGATTTTTCAAAATACATCGACAGTGATTCTACAGGTTCTGTAAGTTTTACTGATGGCACATCAAATCTTGTTACATCTTTTGCTTCATCATATTTAAATGAGCCCCAGGTATCAGTATCCCTGTTTATTATCATTGTCCATTTTTCTTCGTACGGAATACAATACAATGTATAGCGGCCTCTTTTTACTTTTACGCCACCAATCCTCACGTTTTGAAAAAACTCTATTTCTGTAGCTTCATTTGCACCCAGCCTCCATACTTTTCCGAATTCAACCAGGTCGCCAAAAATGGTACGGCCATTTCTTTGTGGTCTGCTATATACCACCCTTGCTACTAAAGGCTCAGATGCCTTGTCCTGGATTTTTAAAACGGGATATCCGCTTGGATAATAGCTCATATCCATAGGCGATTTATCTACCGCCGGTATTTTGTTTTGTGCTGATACAGATTGGCAGCTTGCTGCCAAAAAAACAATTGCCAAAAAATATTTCATAGATAAAAATTGTGTTGCAAAACTAACTGATTTACAAAAAGTGTTGGTAATAGTTATATTTTTTTTGCGCCACCGGTATAATTTGCCAGCCATTCAACAGATGTTTTCTTAACTGACGGGAAAAAGTACTGATAGCATTGCTGAAGCTGATGATAATGTTTTTCGAAAAGCATAAAAGCCCGGGTGCTATCAGTCAGGTAAGCTGAGCGCCTTACCAACCCACCAAAGCTTTGTTCAATACCAAACCGAAATTTATAATTATACAACCAATCCTGCGTTTTCATATATGGAAGCATGGCAGCAAATTTTTGTGGCAGTTCATTATTATTATTTTCAAGCTGTATGTATGTATTTTTTGCAAAAAGTTTTAAGGCATCGTCATTTGCAAACTCATTATTGTCATTGGCCAAAAAATGATCGTACACTACATCCACGCAAGCGCCGGAGTATAGGCGGTAGTACGGCTTAAAAAACTCTTTTGCTTCTTTTGTAGCAGCATGTACATCAGTAAAAGCATCGATAGCCCTGTGCAATGCAATGCCTTCTTGTATGCGGAGGGGGTATAAAAACTTATTTTTCCCTTTTACATAATCGCTTATCATATTACCTACTAATATACCGGGATCATTAAAAGAAAGATATGCATGTGCCAGCAGGTTCATAAAAAGACGATTGTTTGATAAAGATACAAACACTGTAATTTGATGTTTAAAAACGTTCCACCATCCGCTTTTATATTTTAACAGATTGGTAGCCATTCTTCACATTTTTTTAAGATTGTAGTTGTAATGCTGTCTGGTAAAGAGTTTCAGGAGATTATTGTCAAATAACCAGGTAAAATTATTTACCGCTTACCTTAATGAATACAAAAAATAAAAGCGTTGGTCAATCTTATCTTGACTGGTGCAACCATGCTATATACTTTTGACATGAAATTAAAAAAGCCGAAAGGCGATATCACTAACAACTAAAAAGTATAAACCATGAAAAAAATGATCACCATGATAACTGCCGCAGTGCTGTTATCCACAAGCGTATTTGCCCACGACGGCAACAATGTAAACACAAGAGTAAAAAGCGCATTTCAAAAAGACTTTGCAGGAGCCACCAATGTAAAGTGGGAATCAAAGGATGATTTCTATTTTGCAGAATTCAAGGTAGGTGCTTCTTCTTTTAGTGCGGCTTACAATGAAGAGGGAGAAAGAGTGGCAGCATCCCGTAGCGTAAAGTTTGATATGTTGCCTATAGCAGTGCTGCAGGCACTAAACACAAAATACGAAGGCTATAAATTTTCTAATAATGTAACGGAGGTAAATTTTCAAAACGAAACAAACTATTACATTACAATAGCCAACGATAAAAAAGTGCTGAATTTAAAAGCAGGAGCCAACGGAGAATTAAGCATCGAAAGTAAAAGGAACAGGTAACGGTACACTGTGAATTTTTTGAATGCCGCTGAGATGGTAAACATTTATCCTGTTTATCACCTCAGCGGTTTTATTTATTGTTGTATTGAGCTGAGGCAAACCAACAGGATAGAATTAATGCCGCCGGGTACATAAAAAAAATTACTTTTGCCGCCTAAAAATTTTGTTATGAACAAAGGACCTGTTTCAAAATACATACAGCATCACTACAGGCATTTTAATGCGGCCGCCTTAATGGATGCAGCTAAAGGCTACGAAACTCACCTGGCAGAAGGTGGTAAAATGATGATAACCCTGGCAGGAGCCATGAGTACTGCTGAGCTTGGCCTGAGCCTTGCCGAGATGATACGCCAGGACAAAGTACATATCATTAGCTGTACCGGTGCCAACCTGGAGGAAGATGTAATGAACTTAGTGGCGCATAGTAAATACAAACGTGTACCCAACTATCGTGACCTTACGCCACAAGACGAATGGGATTTGCTCGAAAATCATTACAACCGTGTAACCG